>JBDSUJ010000077.1:0-2066 GCA_039927815.1 Croceibacterium sp.
CCCCGCCGCAGCGAAGCCCGCCAGAGCCAAACCCGCAGCAATGACCAGCAAGAAAGTGGCGCCGGCGGCCAGCGTTGAGCCGTTGAGGCGGCCGTCCAACGCGTGGCGGTGGAATTGGCGTACCGCCGCGGCCGCGATCCGCTCGCTCGGCACCGCATCCCGGGCAATCACCAGATGGCGGGTCAGCCACGCTCGCTCGGCAGCGTCCGCGTCCGGCGCGCCCAGCATGGCCCACGACCCATCGCCCAGCGGCGTCTCGGGCAGCGGGCGCTCCGTGGTCCCCGCTTGCAGCGCGATCCGCAACAGCGCGGGCGCGGCGTCGATGTCCGCCGCCAGCTCGGACAGCCGTTCTACCAGCCCTCCGCTCATCACCAGCGCGCCGGCCCAGGCGCGTTCGCGGTCGATCCGCTCGAACCCCGCCGGTACGGCTTGCGCGGCAGGCATAACCAGGATCGCCGGTGCGCCTGACAAGACTTCGCAGGCCGCACTCGTATCGGGGAGCAGCCCGGGCGCGAGTACCAGCAGTTGATCGGCCGACCTGACGCTGCCGAGCAGATCGCGCGCGACGGAAACCGTTTGCACCGAGAGTCCCGCCCGCTCCGCCAGATGATGTATCGCGATCGCCTCGGCGGACGTGCCGTCTCCCAGCAAGAGCGCCTTGTCGCAGCCCGCTGCGCGCGCGAATTCCAGCTGGCGCTCGGCCAGCGTCTTGCCGGCAACCGTCAGTAGCGCTCCAGTGCCCGCGAAGCGGGGCTGTCCGACCAGCGATATCAGGGCGGCGCGCACCCCATGCTCCCCATCCAGTTACCGGATCGGACTAGGCCCTGGCCAGAGGCCTGCCAAGGCGGACGCGGCCTAGGCTTGCTGGCTGGCGGTGAAATCCGCGCACAGGCGGTCGAGCTTACGCACCACCGCCGGCTCACCCGGGGCGCCATCGAGCGCCTCGTCGGCGAGGCGCACCAGGTCGGGACTGTGAAAGCTGGCCCCCAGTCCCTTCAAGCGTTGGGCGGCGACCTCCCAATTGCCGTCGCAGCGCGCCCGGCGCAGCAGATCGACGTGATGATCGAGGCTCTCGACGAAACCGGCGCGCAATTGCGCGCGCAGCTCCGGATCGTCTCCCGCCGCCGCCGCGAGCGTCGCATCAAAAGATCCTGCATCGTATGCCATCGCCAATCACCATAGTGGATCAGGCGTTAAGAGGGGGTTTAGCCGGGGCCGACCTGTGATAGATTGTCCGCCATGGCAGACAGCAATCGATTGAGAGCCATCGGCGCCGGCGCGCCCAACGGCGAGCCCACCCCCACCGGCGATCCGGCGAGCTTGGAAACCCTCGTACTGAACGACGAATACGTGGCGGAACCCTCGTGGGACGATGTCGAGTACGAAGACGACGCACCGCGCACGCGCCGGCTCGGCTGGCTCGTGCCGCTGCTGGCAATTCTCGCCGTGGCGGGCTGGACGGGGTTCTTCGCCTGGGTCAATCGCGGGCCCTTGCTGGCCGGCGCCAGCCCGCTGCTGTGGTCGCGGTGGATCGTCGACTGGTCGGTTCCGGTCGTGCTGGTAATCGGGCTGTGGCTGCTGGCGATGCGCAACAGCCGGCGCGAAGCGGGGCGCTTTGCCGACGCCGCCAGTGCGCTGTCGCACGAATCGGCGCAGCTCGAAACGCGGCTGTCGGCGGTCAATCGCGAGCTCAGCCTGGCGCGCGACTTTATCGCCGCGCAATCGCGCGATCTCGAATCGCTCGGCCGGGTCGCGGCGGAGCGTCTGTCCCACAACGCCGACCGGCTGCAGGGCCTGATCCGCGACAATGGCGAGCAGGTCGAGGCGATCGGCCGGGTCAGCAGCACCGCGCTGGCCAACATGGACCGGTTGCGCGATGACTTGCCGGTTATTTCCAACTCCGCGCGCGACGTCACCAGCCAGATCGCCAATGCCGGCGAAACCGCGCGCCATCATCTCGACGAACTCGTCGGAGGATTCGACCGTCTCAATGAATTCGGCGAGGCCAGCGGCCGTCAGGTCGCCGCCCTGCGCGGCAAGGTCGAACAGGCCATCGCCGCCTTCGA
>JBDSUJ010000078.1:0-22591 GCA_039927815.1 Croceibacterium sp.
AAGGTGTTCGAAGGGCAGGACCGCTCCGGTGTCCGGCTTCAGGCGACGCTCTGCGCGCTCGAACTATTATTGCCATAAAGCGCGTGCGCGCGGTCGTCGAACGCGGCGACCATCTTGCGAAAGGCACGGTCGAAGTATTGCCCGGCGAGCACTTCGAACATCACGTTCTTGAAGCTGAAGTCGACACAGAACTCGATCTCGCATCCGCCTTCGGGCAAGTCGCGAAACCGCCACACATTGGTGAGGTCTCGCATCGGCCCGTCGACGTACAAAACCTCAAGATGGGTCGGTCGCTGCTTGACTACTCTGGAGGTGAATTTCTCGCGCAAGGCTTTGAAGCCAACAAGCATGTCCGCGACCATTTCGGTCCCGCTGTCCGAGCGGACCCGCGTGGCGACAACCCAGGGCAGGAACTCGCCGTAATGTGCGACATCGGCGACCAAGTCGAACATCTGGGTCGCGCTGTAAGGGAGGCGCCGGGTTTCGCGGATACCGGGCACTAACGCGCCTGCTTGGCGAGCTGCGCGTCGCGTGCGGCGCGCATCTGCGCGAAGTCGTCCCCGGCGTGGTAGCTCGAGCGGGTCAGCGGACTCGATGCGACCTGCAGAAAGCCCTTCGCCCGGGCGATGGCACCAAAAGCGGAAAATGCCCGAGGGGTAACGAATTCGGCCACCCGCGCATGCTTCGGCGTCGGCTGAAGATACTGACCCATGGTCAGGAAATCGACGCCGGCGCAGCGCATGTCGTCCATCACCTGGTGAACTTCCAGCCGCTCTTCGCCCAGCCCGAGCATGACGCCGGATTTCGTGTAGATACGCTGATCGTGGCGCTTCACTTCCTCAAGCAAGCGCAGCGATGCGTAATACCGTGCGCCCGGACGGATGGTAGGATACAACCTCGGAACCGTTTCCAGGTTATGGTTATAAACATCGGGTCCTGCTGCACAAATCGCTTCAACAGCGGCGCGCATTTTCCCTCGAAAATCGGGAGTGAGGATTTCAATTGTGGTACGCGGTGCCTCGCGCCTGATCGCCGCGATCACTTTGACGAACTGCCCCGCGCCGCCGTCGAGCAGATCGTCTCGATCGACGGAAGTGACGACGATATGCTCTAGACCGAGCTTCCCGGCGGCGATCGCGACATGCTCTGGTTCGAGCGGATCGACGCTGCGCGGCATGCCGGTCTTGACGTTGCAGAACGCGCAGGCACGCGTGCACACATCGCCCAGGATCATCACTGTGGCGTGCTTCTTGGTCCAGCATTCACCGATGTTGGGGCACGCGGCCTCCTCGCACACGGTATTTAGATTGAGCGATCGCATCAGGTCGCGGGTTTCCTGGAAACCCTTGCTGACCGGCGCCTTGACCCGAATCCAGTCGGGCTTGCGCTCGCGCGGCGGACGCGGGACACCAAGCGCGTTGGGCGAGAGATCGTTCATCGCCGTGCATTTAGGCAAGCGGTTAGCGAGTGGCAATGGCGCGCGCCCGCTCGGCTAGCTTGCCAGCCGGTTTGTCGATGCATAGGGCGGCGCAATGATCGTGCCGACCACCGAACTGGCCGAGTTGCTGCAGGGCTATCGTCGCTTCCGCACTAGCGCCTGGTCGCTCAACCGCCAGCGTTGGGCCGAGTTGCGCGAAGGCCAGGAACCGCGAGTGATGGTCATCGCGTGTTCGGACAGCCGCGTTGATCCCGCGCAGATTTTCGACGTCAACCCTGGCGAGATCTTCGTTGTGCGCAACGTCGCCGCGCTGGTCCCCCCGTTCGAGACCACGCCTGGCCATCACGGCGTGTCGGCGGCCCTCGAATTTGCCGTTCAGGTTCTCCAGGTGCGCGAAATCTTGGTGATGGGGCACGGCATGTGCGGCGGCTGCAAGGCCGCGCTTACGCGCGAACTCCACGGCGCCCGGCCCGGCGAGGGCGGCTTCATTGCCGACTGGATCGAGATGCTCGACGATGCGCGCGAGCCTATCGCGCGCCGGTTGGGTACGGTCGGCCGCGAGGCGGAACGGGCGATGGAGCAGGCCGCGGTGCAAGTCAGCCTAGCGAATTTGCGGACCTTCCCCTGCGTCCGCCAAGGGGAGCGGAATGGAGCATTGACATTGCGGGGGGCGTTCTTCGCCATCTCGGACGGAGTACTGGATCTGCTAGATGAAAAGACCGGCCGCTTCGTGCCGGCGTGAGGAGACCGCCATTGTCCGACAAGCCCGACCGCAATATCGCGCTGCTGATCGACGCCGACAATGCCTCCGCGGCCGGGCTTGATGCGGTCCTGACCGTGCTGGCGGAATTCGGGACCGTCAACGTTCGGCGCGCCTACGGTAACTGGCAGAAACCGGCGTTGAAGGGCTGGTCGGCGATTCTCCACCGCTATGCGATCGAGCCCAACCAGCAATTCGACGTGGCCAAAGGCAAGAGCGCGACGGACATGAAGCTGACCATCGATGCTCTCGACCTGCTCTACGGCGGGCGCGTCGGTGGCTTCGGGATCATGTCGAGCGACAGCGACTTCATGCCGCTTGCCGTGCGCATAAAGCAGGATGGATTGCCGGTGTTCGGTTTCGGCACGGCGAAGACGCCTGAGTCATTTCGCGAGGCCTGCACGCGATTTATCGACGTCGGCGCACTTGTCGAAATATCCGCCGACTCGCCGACATCTGCCCGAGTAGCGTCCCCTGCCCGAGTAGCGTCCCCTGCCACCGAACGTCCGTCCGCCAAGCGCCCGATCGATGACGAACTGCTCAAGCTGCTCGGCGACGCGTGGAAGAGCGCCAAGCGCGACGAACGCGGCTATGCGTCGCTCAGCGAAGTCGGCAAGCTAGCCGGCAATCGCTCGTCATTCGACACTCGCAACTATGGCCACGCCACGCTGATCGACCTGCTCGAGGCGATCCCCAACTTCCAACTCGATCGCCGCGACGGCGGCGGGGTATTCATCAAGCGGGTACGGTGATGGGCACCAAATCGCCATTGCATTCGTTCCCAGCTGACGATGGTCGATAAATCCGAAAAGTTCAGCTGGCTCGTGCGGCTCGGCTATGTCGCCCGAGGGCTTCTTTATGTGGTGATCGGCTACCTGGCGCTATCCTATTCGCACCGCGACAAGACCCAGCGCGGGGCGATGGCATATGTCGATCAGCTACCTGGCGGCACGGTCCTGCTTTACCTTACCGCCATCGGTCTGTTGGCGTATGCGCTGTTCAAGTTCTGCTCGCTGGCGTTCGATGTCGAGCATCACGGCGGCATGCCTAAAGGCGTTGCAGTGCGGATCGGCCACGGCGCAGTCGGATTGATCTATGCAGCGCTGGCGTGGACCGCCTTCCGGCTCGCCAACGGGCAGCACCAGGCGGCGGCAGGCGGCAACGGGGTGGAGAAGGCCGCGGTGCCGCTGCTGCACGCGGGCATTGGTCCGGCGCTGTTGGGCCTAGTCGGGCTCGGCTTCCTCGCCGGCGCCGCGGCACAGGCGCATAACGCGGTGACCGCGAGGTTTATGCGGCGGATTTCGCATCACGCACCCGCGGCCACGGTCTATTTCGGCCGCGCCGGCTATGCCGCGCGCGCGGCGGTATTCGGCGCCATCGGCTGGTCGCTGGTCAAGTCGGCGTGGTTCGAACGTTCGATCCAGGTCCACAGCCTTGGCGATGCGATCGATTCGCTGGCGCAGAACCGCGTTCTCTACATGCTGGTTGCCGGCGGCCTTCTGGTGTTCGGTCTGTTCAGCATGCTGGTCGGCTATTACCGGATCATTCCCGATCTGCACAAGGGCGACCTCAAGCCTCGCATCGGCTGATCCCGCCCACGCGCCTCAGGAACTGCAAGTGACCGGTCCGCTGCCCTGATATACCACCCGGCCATGAACGTCGCGGATTTCGACTAAGCCTTCCTGACCGCCGGTGGTTGCGGGGTCGGGCGCCCCATCGCCACCAATCTGCAATCGCAAGACATAGTTTTTGCTGTTGTAAAGGGTTCGCGAATGCTGCGGCAACTCGCGCGAGCCGGCGTCCGCCGCAAAGCGTTCGACCTCGCCATCAATCTTGGCGAAGGCATCCGACACACGTGCCACGATCCGCGTTCCCAGGCTGGTGCCGGGCGCGTAGTTACACGCCTCACCTAGCAAGTCGTACCGCTTCATGTCGGCCGGAGTCAGCGGTTGCGGTTCGATCTCTTCCAGCGGGGGAAGCGTGTTGTTGGCCTTTTCGACCAGCGCGACATCCTGCTGGTCGCGCTCCGACTGATCTGGCGAGGCATCGCCATTCCCGCAAGCGGATAGGAAGAAGCTCATGATCAGGACCAAACGGCGCATCAATGCCTCCCGAACAATTTTTCCACGTCGCTCATCGACAGCTTAACCCACGTAGGGCGGCCATGGTTGCATTGGCCCGAGCGCGGGGTCCGTTCCATCTCGCGCAGCAATGCATTCATCTCGGTGACGGACAGGACGCGCCCCGCGCGCACCGAACCGTGGCACGCCATTGTCGCCAAGACATATTCGATCCGTTCGCCGAGCAAAAGGCCATCGCCATGCTTTGCCAGATCGTCGGCCAGATCGTGCAGCAGTGCGCCCGGATCGGCGTCGCGCAAGGCGACCGGCAAAGCGCGAACAAGCATGGCGCCCGGCCCAAAGCGTTCGATTGCCAGGCCGAATTCGGCAAACCGTGCGGCGTGATCTTCTAGCCGGTCGCAAGCCGGCTCATCCAATTCGACGACGTCGGGGATCAGCCGCGGCTGGCTCTTCGCCAAGGCATGCTCGGTCCCTGCGGCGCGCAGCCGTTCCATGACCAGCCGCTCGTGTGCCGCATGTTGGTCGACGATCACCAGCCCGTCGCCGGCTTCGGCTACGATGTACGTTTGCGCGACCTGCCCGCGGGCGATTCCGAGCGGGAATTCGGCATCCTGCTCGGTCAACGGCTCGGCGACCTCGGCCCTGCCGTAAGGCGCTGTCATGACGTCGGCTTTGCCGCGCCATGTCTGGCCCGCCTCCCTCACCGACGCACCAGGCGCACTCCAGTCGCGTCCGGCGAAGATCGATGGAAGCGCGGCGGGCTCGCTCACCCAGCGGCTCATCGCGGTTTCGGAGGGTGCCTGGGCGCTGCGCTTGTCGCCGCTCGCCAGAGCCTCGCGCAAAGCGGAGACAATGAAGCCGCGGATCGCGGCGGGATCGCGAAAGCGGACCTCGGTCTTGGCGGGATGGACATTGACGTCGACTTCGCCCGCCGGAATGGCGAGGAACAGCGCGAGCACGGCGTGGCGGTCGTGTGCCAGCATGCCTGAATACGCGCCCCGCACCGCGCCCACCAACATGCGGTCTTTCACCGGCCGTCCGTTGACGAACAGGTACTGGTGGTCGGCCACCCCCCGGTTGAAGGTCGGCAGGCCCGCAATGCCGGTGAGGCGCAGGTCGCCGCGCGCGATATCGATGGCGATGCCATTTGCGGCCAGGGCCCGGTCGACGATCTGGGCTACCCGCGCTGCGACCGGCTCACCGCCCTGCAGCGACAGCACGCGCCGATCCCCGTGCATGAACGTCACGCTGATTTCCGGACGGGCCATGGCGAGGCGTCGGGCGACATCGAGGCACGCGGCATATTCGCTCCGTTCCGACCTCAGGAACTTGCGGCGCGCGGGTACGCGTGCGAACAGCTCCTCGACGCGGACCCGGGTCCCCGGCGGCACGGCGGCGGGCCCTTCCTCAACGATCGTGCCGTGATCAATGACCCTGCGCCAACCCTGCGCGGAGCCCGTCTTACGGCTTTCGAGTGTCAGCCGGGCGACGCTGGCAATCGACGGTAGGGCCTCGCCGCGGAAGCCCAGCGTCGTGACTTGCTCGATGGCTTCGTCAGGAAGTTTCGAGGTGGCATGGCGTTCAAGCGCCAGCGCCATGTCGGCAGCGCTCATCCCGCAGGCATCGTCAACGACCTCCAGTCGCGTCAGGCCGCCATCGACGATGCTGATCGCAATCCGGGTCGCGCCCGCATCGACGGCGTTTTCGATCAATTCCTTTAGCGCCGAGGCGGGCCGTTCCACCACCTCGCCCGCGGCAATGCGATTGACCAGCGTCTCGGGCAGGCGGCGAATTGTCGGCATTGGCAGGCCCTAGCGGCGGGGCGCATCGCAGACGAGACGAGTCGTGTGCATTAACCCAGCTTTGAACACAAATTTTTGGCCTTTGCCGCTAACTCGCGTTAAGGCACCGCAACTTCCGGCAAGCGCTCGCCGCCCGCTCGCCGGAATACACCCCCATCGCGGTTAGGACACGGACTTTTCAATGCCTTCACTTTTCCGGAAGTTGTTCAAGTTCGGGTCGCAGAACATGGCCATCGATCTCGGGACCGCCAATACGCTGGTTTATGTTCAGGACCGCGGCATTGTCCTCAACGAACCGTCGGTGGTGGCGATCGAAACGCTCAACGGCGTAAAGCGGGTCAAGGCCGTCGGCGATGATGCCAAGCTGATGATGGGCAAAACGCCCGACAGTATCGAGGCAATCCGCCCTCTGCGCGATGGGGTGATCGCGGACATCGAAATCGCCGAAGAGATGATCAAGCACTTCATCCGCAAGGTGAACGGCAAGCGCACCAGCATGTTCAGCCCTCCCGAGATTGTGATCTGCGTGCCGTCGGGTTCGACGTCGGTCGAGCGCCGCGCCATCCGCGACGCCGCAAGCAATGCCGGCGCGAGTGAAGTCTTCCTGATCCTCGAACCGATGGCAGCGGCAATCGGCGCGGACATGCCGGTCACCGAGCCGGTCGGTTCGATGGTCGTCGACATCGGCGGCGGCACCACCGAAGTCGCGGTGCTTAGCTTGCGCGGCCTCGCCTACACCACTTCGGTGCGGACCGGCGGCGACAAGATGGACGAAGCCATCGTGTCTTACGTCCGCCGTCATCACAACTTGTTGATAGGCGAATCCACCGCGGAGCGGATCAAGAAGGAATATGGCATCGCCACGGTCCCCGAGGACGGGGTGGGCCTGGCGATCATCATCAAGGGGCGCGATCTGGTCAACGGTGTTCCCAAGGAAATTACCATCAACCAGGCCAATATTGCCGAAGCGCTCAGTGAACCGATTGGAGCGATCGTCGAAGGTGTGCGCATCGCGCTTGAGAACACCGCGCCGGAGTTGGCGGCCGATATTGTCGACCAGGGAATCGTGCTGACGGGCGGCGGTGCCTTGATCCAAGGCCTCGATGATCATTTGCGCGAGGAGACCGGCTTACCAGTAACCGTCGCCGAGGATCCACTTTCGTGCGTCGCGCTGGGCACCGGCCGGGCCATGGAAGATCCAATCTACCGCGGCGTGTTGATGTCCGCCTGATCGCCCGTAATTAGAGGAAGGCGCGCATGGCGCCGCCGTGGTAAGTCCAGAACCCCGGGCCCGTACCGGAAGCAACAGAAAGGCCCAGCTGGGCCAGTTCGCCGGCTATCTGACGGCCACGGCGGGCGTCCTGCTTGGCGCGACGCTTCTGGTCGTTTCGCTGTGGCGTCCGGACGCGTTTTCTGGGCTGCGCATGATGGCAGCCGACATCGTCGCCCCGGCCGGGTCCGCCGGCGCCGTGGGTCGGGCGAGTTCACGCAATGTGTTCGAGGCGATCGCCGGCTATTATCGCGCGGGCAGCCGCAACGCCGCTCTCGAGCGCGAGGTCCAAATCGCGCGCGTCAAGCTGGTCGAGGCACAGGCGACCGAGCAGGAGAACGCGCGTCTCAAGGGCTTGCTCGGCCTTAAGGACGAAGACGCCAAGCCGGTAGCATTCGGGCGCTTGATCGGTTCAACTTCGGCGAGCGCACGCCGTTTTGCATACCTTTCAGTCGGCTCGCGCCAGGGAGTGCTCCCGGGAATGCCGGTGGTGTCGCCAAATGGCCTGGTCGGGCGCGTGCTCGAAGGCGGCGCCGACAGCGCCCGCGTGCTCTTGCTGACCGACAGTGAAAGTCTGGTCCCGGTGCGCCGGGCCAAGGACAACGTCGTCGCGTTCGCGGAAGGGCGCTCGGACGGATCGCTGCGGTTGCGGCTGGTCAATCTCGGGCTCAACCCGATCCAGCGCGGCGACGTGTTCGTGACCTCGGGCGCAGGCGGCTTGTTTCGTCCCGGTGTCCCGGTCGCGGTGGCGATGCGATTGACCAAGGATGGGGCTATCGGGCAGCTGCTAAGCAATCCCGCCGCAACCGACATCGTCGCGGTCGAGCCCATTTGGCAGCAAACCGCGGTCCGAGCGCTAGCGGCGCCCGCGCCGGACGCAGTAGCCAGATAGTGGCTTCGACAAGCCTGAGCGAACGGCGTATAAATCGCACGCATTCGCCGGTTATCGCCTTGGGAGTGCCGTGGCTGTCGGTGCTGCTGGGTTCGCTTGCCGTCTGGCTGCCGATCATCGCCCCCGCACCCGTCCTGCCACCGCTCGGGTTCGTCGTGCTGCTGGCGTGGCGTCTGTTGCGGCCGGGTCTGTTTCCGCTGTGGGCCGGCTTGCCGCTCGGGATGTTTGACGATCTCTTCTCCGGGCAACCCCTGGGCAGCGGAGTCCTGCTGTTCTCGTTGGCGCTGGTGGGAATCGAACTGATCGAGTTCCGTTTTCCATGGCGTGGGTTCTTGCTCGATTGGGGGTTGGCGGTCGCGATCCTCGCCGTCTACCTGTCAGCCGCGGCCCTGTTGTCCGGTGCCCGCATGACTCCGGTTCAGTTGACCGTCATCGTTCCGCAGCTTGTGCTGTCAGTCGTGCTTTACCCTCTCGTCGCGCGCGTCGTTGCCGTACTCGACCGCCTCCGGCTGCTGCGCGTGAGACGGCTCGACTAGGCCGATGCGTCACCGGATCACCACCACCTCCCTCGCCCAGAGCTTTGACCGGCGCACTTTTGTGGTGGGCGCGGCTCAGGGCGGTCTCGGCCTGCTTCTGGCCGCGCGCATGGGCTACATCGCCGTGGCCGAGAATGAAAAGTACGAAATGGAGGCCGAGAGCAATCGGGTGAATCTGACGCTGGTTCCGCCCCGCCGCGGCTGGATCCTCGACCGGAACGGCCAGCCCATCGCCTCAAACCGCGCTGACTTCCGCATAGACATCATTCCCAAGCGGCTGGCCGATCCGGATGGCACGATCCGAGAATTGAGCGCAGTGCTGAAGTTCTCATCCGACCAGACCCAGGACTTGCACGACCGTCTCAAGGCGGCGGCCGGATTCCAGCCTGTCCCCGTCGCCGACGGGCTCGACTACGAAACTTTCGCGGCCGTGAGCGTACGGTTGCCCGATCTGCCCGGCGTTATCCCCCAGCGCGGTTTCTCGCGCTTCTATCCCACGGGGCCCTCGGTAGGGCACCTGATCGGATACGTCGGCGCGGCAACCGCCAAGGAGTACGAAAACGAAAAGATTCCGTTGCTGGTTACGCCCGGCTTTAAGCTGGGCAAGGACGGCCTCGAGAAACAATTCGAGCAGGAACTGCGCGGCGAACCGGGTGCCCGGCGGGTCGAGGTCACGGCATCTGGGCGGATCGTGCGTGACCTCGACACGCGGGAGGACGTGCAGGGTCACTCGGTCAAATTGACGATCGATGCCCAACTGCAGGATTTTGCGGCGCGGCGCATCGGGCTCGAATCGGCCGCGGTGGTAGTGATGGATTGCCAGACGGGGGGCATCCTCGCGTTGGTGTCAATGCCGTGCTTCGATCCCAACAGCTTTGCGGACGGCATCGGCCGAATCGAATGGAAGATGCTCAACGAGGACGATCACATCCCGTTGCTCAACAAGGCGCTGCGGGGCCTGTATCCGCCGGGCTCGACGATGAAGCCAATGGCCAGTCTGGCGCTGCAAATCCACGGCGTGTCGCCGGACGAGCACGTCTTCTGCCCGGGTGGATACCAACTCGGCCGGCGGTTCTTCAGGTGTGATGCGCGGCACGGCTCGGTCGACATGCGCGGCGCCATCGAGCACAGCTGCAACACCTATTTCTGGAGCATGGCGCACCGGGTTGGTTACGATGCGATCGCTCCGGTCGCGAAGCAACTCGGCCTGGGACAGGAATTCGACTTGCCGGGCGCCGCGCAGCGGTATGGCACGATTCCCGACGCCGCCTGGAAGATGCGCCGCTATCATCAGGAATGGACCGCGTCGGATTCGCTTAATGCGTCGATCGGCCAAGGATATGTCTCGGTTTCGCCGCTGCAGTTGGCCGTGATGACCTCGCGCATCGCGTCTGGCCGGAACCTCCTGCCGTCGTTGATATTCGGCCACCCAAAGCCGCTGGGCCCCGCTCTGGCGTTCACACCCGAACAGCTGGCGGTGGCGCACGACGGCATGTTCCGCGTGGTCAACGGCTCGGGCACGGCCGCGGGCAGCAAGCTGCAGATCGGCGACATCCAGATGGCCGGCAAGACCGGCACTGCCCAGGTTCGCAGACTCACCAGCCGTGGCAGCGTGGGCGAATGGAAGGCGCGGGATCACTCGCTGTTCGTGTGCTACGCCCCGACTGACGAGCCGCGTTATGCGATGTCGGTGGTGGTCGAGCACGGAACCTTCGGCGCGCGTGCGGCGGCGCCGATCGCGCGCGATATCATGACGTGCCTGTTCGATCCGACCAAGGCCTGGGCCGACCTCCTCATGATGGAGAAAACCTGGGGTGGCACACCGACCGAGCGCATGCAGGCCAAGTACGACGCGTTTGCGGCGCGCTACGGTAGCTCGGCTCCGAAAGTCGGGAGCGACGCGGCGGTCGAAGCGGCGAAAACCCGGGCCGACGCCGATCATGCGGCCGCTGAGACCAATGGCAGCAATACCGACGCCGAGCGAGGCGAGGCAAACCTGAGTTCGCCCACCCCCGCGCAAACGACTGCCCCGCCCGTTCCGACACCGGCCGAGGCCGGTACACTCGCCGAGCCGGGAAATTAATGGCTCGCGGCCTGATCCCTGATCCGATTGCGCGACTGCCGTGGCGCGTATTGCTGCCGCTGACCATTCTGGTCGGTTTCGGGGCGACCGTGCTATATTCCGCGGCCGGCGGTTCGTTCCGGACCTACTCGCTGTCGCACCTCATCCGCTTTGGCGTGTTCGTGGTCATGGCGCTGGTCATGTCCAGGTTCCCCCGCAACTGGGTGCAGATTGCCGCCTATCCGATCTACGGTGCGATCCTGCTGCTGCTGGTCGGCGTCGAAGCAATCGGCGCCATCGGCGGTGGCGCCCAGCGGTGGCTTGATCTGGGGATCATTCGCCTACAACCGTCCGAACTGATGAAGCCGGGCATCGTGCTGGTATTGGCGGCGTTCTATCAAGGTTTGCCGGCTGGGCAGATCGGTAACTGGCGCGCGCTGCTGCCCGCGGCGGTGCTGCTGGGCCTGCCGGCGGGTCTGGTCCTGCTTCAACCTGACTTGGGCACGGCGATGGCGATCGTGTTCGGCGGCCTGGTGACGATGTTTCTGGCTGGCATACCCGCGAAGTGGTTCGGCGGGGGGGCGCTTGCGGCCGCCATCGCCGCGCCAATCGCGTTCTTTTTCGGACTGCGCGATTACCAACGTAACCGCGTCTACACCTTCCTCGATCCGGAGAGCGACCCGCTTGGCACGGGCTATCACATCACCCAGTCGAAGATCGCCATCGGTTCGGGTGGCATCTTCGGCAAGGGCTTCGGCCAAGGCTCGCAAAGTCACCTCGACTATTTGCCCGAGCCGCATACCGATTTCGTATTCGCGACCATGGCCGAGGAATGGGGCTTGTTCGGGGGTTTGCTGGTGCTGCTGGTGTTCGGCATCGTGCTGCGCTGGGGGCTGATGGTGTCCCGCCAAGCACCGGATCGTTTTTCCCAGCTCCTGGCCGGCGGCATGACGGTGACGATCTTCTTTTACGTAGCGATCAACCTGTCGATGGTCATGGGTCTGGCACCGGTGGTCGGCATCCCGCTTCCGTTCATGAGCCACGGCGGAACCTCGATGATGACCAACATGATCTGTATCGGCACGCTGATGATGATCGAGCGCTGGAGTCAGCGCGAAGCGCCGCGCCGTTTCGGCTGAGCGGTGACCCTTCCCAACCCCGAATGTCGCGCTATACGGGCCGCTCCCTGCGATTCGTGGGGTGCGCGGTATCTCCGCAACGGACGCATAGCTCAGTTGGTAGAGCAGCTGACTCTTAATCAGCGGGTCCTTGGTTCGAGCCCAAGTGCGTTCACCATTTTATTTCAAAGAGTTACTAGCTTAAATGGAACGGCGGCGAGGCCGCCTGCTTACGCCGCGTAATCGTCACGTAATCTCCAGCGACAGTTTGCTTCGCTTTATCCCGGAGCCGGCCCCGGCTTCGAGATAATCACCCGCAGGATGGTATTGTCGTCACCGATTGGTCCGTTCTGTGCCTCATACGCTGCAACAGCCTGTTCCTGCGTCTGATCCTCATATTGAAGGATGCGGTGCCACCGCTTGGCCGGCTCCGGCGTCATGCGGCGTTCTAGCTCCTCTAACCGCTTCTCCAGGGCCTTCATGCGGCCCTCGCGACCGGCGACACGCCAACGATGCGGATCGCAAAGACCGGGCCATCGTGATCGGACAGGCCTGCGTGAGCCTTCGCCTGTTCATAGGTTTGCGACTTAGGGAACCAGAAGAACGGCATGCCGAGATCAACGGCGGGCTCCCGAGCCTCCAGGGCAGTCACCCTGCGGTCAAGTCTCATCATATCGTCACCCACACGACGTGGCCGCCGCTGTTCTCAATGCAGCCTTCATCCGCCTTGTGGCGAGCTACGGCCTGTTCCGAACTTTCATCGTCCTCGGCGATAACCCAGCAGTGAGGACGGTGACCAGTGTCGCCACTCGCCTCCAGCCGCTCCACCCTAGTCGATAAGCGCGTCATTTCTTCACCTCCAGCGCAGCAATGCGAGCTTCCAAGTCACCGACCTCAACCAATGCCCGGTGAGCGGTCAGCAGTGCCATTACCCGTCCGGCTTCGTCTGGCGTTACGTCACCGCCGGCAACCGCTTCCATCAGCGCCGCAGAGGCCGACACAGTATCGGCAGCCGTCTTGATTGGCGGCAGTTGGAAACAGACAGGCGAGTCTTTCCGAGCAGGCGCTATACGATCCAGGCACAAGCGCAGGGCAGGCCCGTCACCCGTCAGTGCTAGGTCGATCGCCTTTTTAGTCAGAGCTTCGTGCTGGCCTTCGAGTAGGGCCTCGATTGCGAGCGTCGTCTTGTGGCGGGAGCCTACCCGACTACCACCGAGCCGATTCCCTTTGGCGAAGGTGCCATCCGTTTTTCGGCCGTCATTGTTCGGTGCCTCAGCCATGACCAAGCACCCGCGGGACAATAGGGACAATAGGGACAATAGGGACAATAGGGACAATAGGGACGTTAGGTGCGCAGCCCATCACCGCCTCGCCATCGGATTGCTTAGTCCCGCAGCCCTGGCCCCACGCAAGACCGGCGCTCCATACCAACCCGGGACCGGAGCCTGCAGGTGATCGCCCTCAGGCAGTAGCCGTGCGGTCGGATCGGCCCGATTCATCTGCGCGAGTTTCAGCGCGCCGGGGGAGACAGTCTCCGCGCACCCGACAAACAGCGCGCCGATCTCTTCGTCCCCCTCGCTCGCGATGAACTCAGCGGAGCGCGACCGCTTCGCCTTGCGCGCGGTCTGCCATCTGCTCGAGACCGGCTTTTCGGAGCACTTCGGAATGGCGCTGCAGGATATAGAGGAACGTGACCCAGGTTTGCCGATCACCACCAGCCGTGACGGCGAGGCGCGCATATTCAGCGGCCTTGGCGAAGGCGATCAGGGCGGGTTCGATGCCGTCTTGCCCGCGCTGGTAGTGGAGGCCGGCGAGCATCGCGAACGCCTCCACATCACCACTGGCAGCCCGTTCGTGAATAGACATCGGCCTCTCCGGGCTGACGCAAATGTCGATCGGCGGTGCATCCGTTACAGGTTGCCCGTCCCGCTGGTTCACAGCGGAGCGAAGCAACTCGCTCTTGGAAAGCCCCTCCTGTTCCGCCTTGCGCGCGAGCTGATTCACGAACTGTGGCGAGGCGCGGAAGATGACTGTTTCAGTCTGCATCAATCAGTCTCTAATCGTTTCAGTCGATGTATATACGCCTTTCAATCGCCTAAAGCAATTACTGGCGAACCGCTCATCCCTCGGTTTTCCGCCACTGTTCCTGAAACGTCACAAGAACATCCTTGCGTCGAATCGGAACGCGGGCGCAGCGACCGACGATGGAGGATGGCCGCCGCAGAATTCCGCCGCCGTGGCGGGTGGTCGGCAATGAGAACTGCTTCTGGATCGAGGACGCCGAGGGGAAGCGCCTGGCCAACTGCTATTTCGAGAGGGAGGGCGGGCCCACTGGCGGTAGCAGCGCGATCAAACTCACACGCGACGAGGCACGGCGGATCGTGCGCGGTATCTCGAAGCTGCCGGAGCTGATTAAACCTAAGGCAAGCTAGGAACGGGCAGGCGCACTTGATCGTAGCTCCACCAATGGAATGGCAGCCGATCGATACCTACCGGGGTGAGCGCGACATGGCGGACATTGTCGTCGTCGTGTGCGACGGGAAGCCACGGCGAGCGTATTTCGACCACGACGAACAAAACTGGCGCGATGCTGACACCGAGGCCGTGATCGAGCCAACACAGTGGCGACCGGCTTAAGGCGGTACTGTCCTCCACGCCACTAACGGCCCAGAATCCTTCTCCTGATCTGTGTCTGCAATCGACACCATCGCCGGTTCCATTTCGACGGGCGTGGCAGGTTCGAGCCGATGCGGGGCTAACCGTAGGTGTTTCCATCAAGGCGATCGCTGTCTTGCTTGTCGGCTATGTTGGAGCGCGGCCTACTTTGATCGCTTGCTGGCGCTGCCGCCGGGCGGCGCGTTCGTGCTTCACTGCTGCTTCACGCAAGCGTCGAGCGAGGTCGGGGTCTGGGCTGGCATCCGCCTTTGCCCTTGCGATCTGTGCTAAGCGATCATGGTCGTCAGGATCACGGATCAGCTCCATTTGGCTACCTTCAGCAATGGTCATCGGACTTGTTTCCGGCCATCAGCAAACCCTTAAGCAGACATCTTTAATTTCGTTCCTCAATCGCAGAAGTTGGGTAGAAACAGACCTCGACCTCCGGCCGCGACAGCAAAACGCCGCCAGTCTTTCGACCAGCGGCGCTGTTAGCGTATCCGATGTTTGTAGGCTTATGCGTTCGCGAAACGCATGCGCTTGGTAACATCCTCGCTTTTGCGACGACGCATAGCAAAGCCAACACCGCCAAAACCAAAGAGCATCATCGCCCAGGTGGCAGGCTCAGGGACCGCGCCCGACCCCGTCTTAAACAGCGCCGCGTTAGATAGCCCAGTGGAGTTAGAGTTCAAACGATCGGTGACCGTGATGACGTCCGTGTTATTGGCGTTAAACGAGAAAAAGAAAGTGCCTTGGCCGCCGTCACCAGCACCTCCAGCGTGCAAGCCAAAAATGGTGAGGCCATTGAGCAGCGTGTTGAAGTTAATCGTGCCGCCATTCTGGTCACTGAGTCCCTTATCAAGCTTCGGCTCAAGGAAGGTACCCGTGTTGGAGCCGCCGAGCGCTACAACCGCTGCAATACCAATCGGGTCTGTCAGCGAATCCTGCAGCATGTTGCCCGAATAGCCACCGGCGCACGAGATGATCGTGACGCTAAACGTGAAATTGGTGCACGAGCTGACTGTGGCGGCCGGCCCAACCACCGTCGCGGCCTGAGCTGCCGAAGGACTAAAGCCGATGGCCGCCGCTGCCGCAACGAGACCAAACAATTTACCGCGCATAAGTCGACTCCGCTGAACCTTGACTGGCCCCCATGCAAACCACTCGAGTCGCTGGAGGCTCCAGCCGCGTTAACATGTTGACGCCAACCTTC
Organism: Croceibacterium sp.; assembly: GCA_039927815.1. Classification (GTDB taxonomy): domain Bacteria; phylum Pseudomonadota; class Alphaproteobacteria; order Sphingomonadales; family Sphingomonadaceae; genus Croceibacterium_A. The sequence continues at coordinate 15,828 of JBDSUJ010000078.1, forward strand.
GAGATCGTTCGACATATCTGTACGATTTTGAGACAACAGTGCGGCCCTGGAGCCCTAAGGCCCTAGCCCCCATTAACCTGAAGCTTGGGGCCACCCGAACGGCCCGACAAGCCACTGCCTTACCTGACGACCTTCTGATATCTATCGTACGTTTTGGTTCAGTCCGACGGAGTCTGCCGATGGAGGACGAGGATAAGCGGAGAGCCACGCGAAGCAGCATGATGCTGGCAGCGGAACCGCGCGTCGGAGAGGGACTTGCCCATCCCTGCCGGGTCAGAAACATCTCCGCCATTGGCTTAATGCCGACATGGAATGGCCTCCGGAACTGGGCAATTGCGTCAGCGTGAAGCTGGGCGAACTGGGATGGATCGAAGCCAAGGTGGCGTGGAAGCTCCTGCCTCGCTTTGGTTTGGAGTTTCTCGCACCGATCGATCCCGCGGAGGCTCGCCGGCCGGTGGGCGGGGAAACAAAGCCTTTTGTGCCAGACCGCCCAGACAACCGCAGGCAACTGCTTTAGCGATGACACTCCGCCGGAATAGATGTGGGCTAGGGCGCAAATTAGCGGGCCACTCCCGCAAGCGTCGCGCCGTTCTCGTTAGATCGGCCAAAGATTGCGCCAAACTGCTTTGTCCTTCAATCTGCGGCAGCGCGCCGGGCCTTTTAGACGCCGAGCGACGGTGCGTTCCGCAAAGCTGCGGTGGGCGCGTCCAGTTGCTTAGCAGTGACCGGGCGCGCCAACGCAGAAAACTCCCGCCGAACCGGAGTGCACACAATATGTCGAGGGACCCGATTGCCCGCATCCGGTCAGTGACTGAGGACGACGTGGCGGCGGCGCTCAGTGGAAGCTGCGTTGCCGATCTTTCGCATCGCGTCGAGCCGGCAGAGCTGGTGGAGTTTGTGGACTGCCTGGCCGATCGGCTCTTTGGGCCGCCGGCCGATTAGCGGCCAACAGTCGCTGCGGACTAGGATGCGATCGGGCGCAAAGCTTTGCGCTTCAGCCTGGCCTTGAGATCTGTATGAGTTATGCGCTCGACTGCCATTAACTTGTCGGCTGCCGCCACCACGCGCCCAAGGTCTCGCAGTTCTTGCTGCATGAGATCGATCGCCTGCAGCTGCATTGCATGACGACTGAGCAATATGGGATCGTCTGACAGCACGTCGCCAATTTGGCCCAGCCTGCGTATCACAAGCTCCAACTCCTCTGCGATTCGCTCTTCAAGGACACTCTAGGTTCGGGCCGGAGTTGGAGGTGGCGCCTTAAACAGACTGCGGCGTCCTGCTGCTAAGTCTGCCCGAATTTGCGCCTGAATCTCGTCTACCGATTGCTGATGCATCGGCATCTTTTGAGAGGCGTGGAGTGCACGTAAGTCCGTCATGAACCTGACAACTCCAATCAATGCTGACCAAATGCTAACCAGCCGAACATATTTTGTTCCACAGCCACTCTACTGCCGCCCGATGTAAAGATGGTTAACGGCGGCCCACTCATCCTCTTTCGTCTGTGTGTCCGCGCCCGATTCTTTGTTTGCAGGCAGTCGCAACACCACCAGCCTCAAGATTTGCCGTAATCCTTCAGGCCGGCTCTCGCCTCTTGCGTTGTGAGCGATCCAGAGATCGAGAGCTGCGAGGTCGGCCGATTGGAGGCGCACGGTTACCGGAATGCCCTTGCCGGTGGTTACAGGCCTGCCGCGCTTTTTCGTGACATCATTAATTGACATATCGATATCGTGATGTCACGAATAAGGGACCGAGGCAACCGCCAAGGCGGCCAGACCAAGGGGTTGCACCCCCAAGGCCCGGCCTGATCGCAACCCTACTTAGAAGGGCCACGACTATGACAACCACTACCACTCGGCGCGCGCTACTGAAAGCCGCGCCCCTCGCCGCCGCCACGTTGGCGCTGCCTTCTGCCGCACTTGCCGCCAGCAATTCCGATGCCGCTATTGAGACAGCGTGGAACCGCCGCGTGGAGGCGTTCAGCGTCTATAACGCGCTCCCATACAGCGAGGCCCCCGGCGAACCATATACTCCCGAGGAAGCCGCACAGTGGGCGATTATCGACGCGGCCGAGGACGTGATCCGCGCCACGGTGGCGACCACGCCCGAAGGTATTGCCATCCAGTTGTGGACGCAGTTCTCGCACAGCGTGACCGCCCGCGACGACGAAGCGGCAACCCAGCGCCGGGACCTTGCCCACTTCGAGGCTCAGGGCGATCAGCTCGACTGGACCGAGCGCCTGACTATTGCGGCCTTGCGCTCCCTCCAGGCGATGGAGGCGTGAACATGGCCACACAGCTCCAATTCCCCGCGCCGGACCCAATGCCTGCGGTGGCTCGCATCCTTGCCCGCTACCAGCGCCCACAGCTTGAGGCGTTCCTGTCTATCGCCATCGACCTGCTGGATACGATGGACCCCGATCCAGAGGCCGAGCCAAGCGGCGACGAAATGGACGGCAATCCTGCCGAGGATGATTTCTGGCCACATAGGGAAACGGGAAGCCCGGGGTGCGTGATTAGCGACCCCGATGCGGCAGTGGACGACAAGGGCTGCGACGACATCAACGACGACCGCGAGGAGGAGTCCCGGCTCGTGCCGTCATATGGGGTGGACCAGTCAACCGGACCTCTACCGCCGAATTTCTGGAGCCGATCTAGCTAACTGGCACGTACACATCACTGAGCGATAGGAACGCCCTGGCCTCACCGCCGGGGCGTTTGCTTATGAGTGGCTAACCGTTGCGGTCCGCTGCCGCCGGACAGAGCGCATCGCGCTTCCAACGAAGCCGAAGCCGAGCAGCATCATCGCCCACGTCGCGGGTTCGGGCACCGCTGGTGCATTGACCGTGCCTGCGAAGTGCAGGTTTAATTGCTGCGCGGGCGCGTTTATTGTGCCGGTGCCTAGGAACTGCCCGCTCGACCCGAGGAAGCGGCCGGTGCCGCTCAGGATGGTGTAGGTGAAAGTCGGGCTAAAGAATCCAGGCATGCCGGCGATCGCCGTGTTAGGGCCATCGAGTGTTCCCGAGAAGCCGTCAGTGGCAAAGTTGATGCCAAAGATGCCGCTCACGGGACCCGCGGGGGTCACGCAAGTATCACTGGTGTAGCCGAAGTTACCGAGCGAGGAAGTTCCGTTCGCATTTCCCGCCGTCACTGCGTTGTGAAATACTGGACAACTACCTTGGGGTAGAACCACCGCCTGAGCGAACACATCGCCGGTAAACGTCAGCATATCAGCTCGTGCGGCCGCTCCGCTGCACAACGCGATTGCCAGTAGAGCAACGCGTGCGTTCTTTACCATATCCATCGTCAATCTCCTTCAAGCTCCCTGCCGGTAAGGCGATACATGACCAAGAGGTCAGCGGGTCAGCGAAGGCGAAGATAGCCCCGGCAGGACCGCGAGCGAATGATGGGAAACCGTTGGTTGCCCGATGTTTTGCCGACGGCAGTAATTTCGAAGAGCAACGAAGTCCGAGGTGGCTACGGCATTATAGACCATGCCGATCGCGCTCGCTAAGCCGACTACATGGTCGATAGACGGCTTGTGATTGAAGCGTGAGGACCCGGGGGCAGTACCCGGCGGCTCCACCATCACCATCGCTTCGGCGGAGGTTTTGACGGGGCCGAACCAGGATCGACTGCGTGAAATGAAACAAGGTGCGACTCGGTTTGGCCCGCCCCGTAATGCGGACAAGATCGCTAAATGCGAACGACAACGAGCCGGTAATGGCACTTCGTCTCGCCGCCTAACAAGGTGACCTGACAGCGGCTTGGCCCCCACCGGGCAACAGAACGGGGGCACCTTCGGGCATCAGAAGTCCACTCCGTGAACCGGCCGATCAGACTTGGTGACCACACCAAGCCTCTCCGCCAGCTGCGCCGCAGCCCACGATCCAAACGTGGCACGACACTCCATAACCAGCGCCCAGCGCTCATTGTCGGACATCGCGGAGACCGCAATGGGGTCGTTGACCACATACATATCAGGACTCCCACATCGGCTTGAGGTTAGGGTAAGTCCCGCGCGCAAACATATCCGGCTCGCCAGTGAACATCCACCGCCACCGGGCAGAGTCCGCTGTCAGCATAAGTGAGCGAGAGCCCTGCAGGCGATCGGCAACGCCGCCCCAGGCGTCCTTCAGTGAAGGCGCGCCGGCATCGTCCCACCACCACAGCCCGAACAGATCGCCTATGCTCCAGCCATCGCGGAAAGCCTGTTCAGCGAAGTGATCGAGCACCCACTCGGCATCGCCGACAAGTTGCCGCCAGCGATCCGGTAGGAGCCCGTGGAGCGCCTTTGCGGGATGGAGGCTGGCCACGCCAGCTCGGCACTGGGTTAGCGCGCGGACGGGATCGAGGGGCGGGCCAATAGGGTCATTAGGGCCATTAGGCGTGCTATCGTCCCTATTGTCCCTAACGTCCCCGGTGCGCCGAACCTGGTCCCTAGTCGCGCCAGCCCATGTCAGTCCCCCAGCACAGCAGGGTTGACGAGGTAATCCTGCCGCTCGCGGCCGACGTGACCGCCTTCGCGGCTGGGGCTCGCCAGCAGCCACCCGGCATCGACCAGCAGTTCGACTGCCGCATCCATCGCCTGCACGTCCCGCAGGTTCGGCAGCCGTGACTTGTGCGGCGATCGTTTGAGCTCGCGCTTGTTGATCGTCTTGAGCTTGGCCTTGCGGATATACTTGGCCAGCACCGAGGCATCGCGTTCCGCGACGGGCAAAGCGGCATCGCCATAGACCCGCTCGGCCATCGGCTTGGCGTAGTCATCCACCCAGGCCGCCGCTGCGATCAGCGCTTCAGCCGATACGCTTGTGGGCTCCGTTCCACCGACCCAGGCCCAGCGCGACAGTTCGGCAACGAGTGCGAGTCGCAGGACCGCACCGTTCATCTTGCCGACAAAGCTTTTGAACAAAGCCGACGCGTCGTCATCGACACCGGCGTTGTCCTGTTCCCACCGCTCGAAGATGTCCGCCGCCGAGTCTGACAGCGCCAGCGTGATTGCCGTCTGGCGCCCGTCGCCGTCGGTGCCCCACTGAAGGCCTTCAAGCCGCCGATAGACGTTCTCCAGTGCAGCCATGTCCGCAGCTTGCCGCGGGCGGCGGATCACGCTCAGCTTGTCGGGCCAAGCCCACAGGAACCGCGCCACCAGCCCATCGTCGGGCGACGACAGCAGCGCTGAGGCGAGCTTGGCCGGCTGGATACCGCCGAGCACAGAGACGCCATTGAAGGGTATGCAGATCGGACCCTTGAGCGCGCCCTTGCGGTCGATCACGAACGGCCGGCCGCCGTAGGACTCCAGCCAAAACTCGCGCCCACCCGGTGAGTACCGATCGAACGATGTCAGCCAGCCAGCCAGTTCATCGCGAAAGTGCATGGTGCCTTGCGGATTGCCCTCCAGGATCGCGCCCACGGCCTCTGGAGTGCTGTCCATGAGGATCGTACGGCGACGGCGCGGTTCGTCGGGTTCAACCGCCTCGTTCGGCATCATGGGGGTTCTGGCACCCTCCTTGTCCGCCTTCTTGACCGCGTCCTGCCAATGCGTGCGCGAGGCTTTCGCGCGCTCGGCAAGTTCTTGATATCCGCGCAGCGCCAGCTTGTGCTGATCGGCGTTGTCCCGCTCAACATCACGCAGCGGGCCAGTCACCGCATCCAAAGCAGGCGACTTGCGGGACGACGGATCGCCAACCACGCCGACCCATAGGATGCAGGGTTCAGCCCATGCCGAGGTTGCGTAAGGCCGGACCTTGCGTTTGCCGCCGATCAGGCTCGCGCACGCCGCGATGAACGCTATCGCCGGGTAATCCACCGGCGTGCAGGTGCCTTCAGCAATATCCCCGAGCAGGCCCCATGCGGGACCAAGCAGTTCGGCCGGCATCGGCACTGGTGAGCGCCGACCCGCGTTCAGCACTGTCATGTCCGGCACCGACCAGATATTGTAGTCGTCGCCATCGGCAAACGCCTGTTGTGCGCTGCTCATTGAGCATCCCCTTTCAGGAGCATGTCGTTGAAGTCTTTGTGGGGAGCGGCGGGGAAGAACGTCCTGACCGCCAGGCCGCGCAAGGCGAATGCCCGAGCGGCCTTCCCAGCAGCAGCGCGTCCCGCATCGTCGCCGTCACCGCCGATCGCTACACATTGCACCAGCGGCGGAAACTGCATGTTCGGCAGCATCGACGCGCCGGCAGCGGCCCACACGGCTTGCCCAAGCTCCTGTTGCAGCGTGAGTCCGTCTTCCAAGCCTTCGCAGACCACCAGTGAGGCAGCGGCGGGTGCAAGCTGGACTGCACCACCGGAAACACGTCCGAGGCTCAGCTTTGCCTTATCGACCGCCAACTTCCCCGTGCCCTCGGCATTGAGATAGGTCCGCTGGATACCGGTCAGCGCACCATCCACGTCATGGACGGCAGCAACGAGGCAAGGGTGTTCGGGTCCTCCCGTGCCGTAACGAAGCGCAGCAAAGCGGATCGTCTCGGGTATCTGCAGGTGCAGCCCGCGTGAGCGTAAATACCTCTCCGCTGGCGTTCCAGAGGCTGGCTTGGCCCGCTCCCAGATCGCCCGGGCGCGGTCTATCCCGGCGCTATTGTCCCTATTGTCCCTATTGGCCCCGACCATTGGTGCGGATTCCAGCAGAGGCACTTCGCCACCCGCCAGCATCTCCGCGGCTGCCCGCAGCCCGACCCCGTGGCGAAGCCGCAGGAAGTCCAGGACATCACCACCAGCGCCGCAGCCAAAGCATTTGAAGCGCTGCCCGTCGGCGAAGATCGTGAAGCT
>JBDSUJ010000079.1:0-15241 GCA_039927815.1 Croceibacterium sp.
CCTCCAGCTTCTCGACAGCGGCGCGCGTCAGCACCAGGGTGTCATGCTTCAAGATATCGTAGACGTTGGCGCCGGCGGCCGGGAGCACGTTGATCCCGTGGAGATTGCCCGAGGCGCGGCGGAACCCGTTGTCCACGGCGTCGCCGTCGATCACCAGCACCTTGCCGTTCCAGCCCGCCTTGGTGAAAACACCCATCAGCGCCTTCGTCTTGGCGTCTTTCAGCTCAAGCGTCTCGACCACCACCAGGCCGTCGCGGGCCTTGGCGGACAGTGCCATCTTGAGCCCGAGCGCGCGGACTTTCTTGTTGAGCGACTGTTCGAAGTCACGCTTGCGCGCGCCGTGAGCCTTGCCACCGCCGATGAATATCGGCGCTCGGCGATCGCCGTGGCGAGCGGTACCGCCGCCCTTCTGGCGACCATACTTCTTGCCCGTGCGGGCCACTTCCGACCGCTCGCGGGTCGCGCGGGCGGTGCCGCGGCGGTTCTCGAGCTGCCAGGTGACGACGCGGTGCAGGATATCGGCGCGCGGCTCGACACCGAAAACCGCATCGTTGAGCTCGAGGTCGCCGGCTGCGCCTTTGACTTCGGTACCGTCGAGGTTCTGGACCTTGAACTTCACGGCTCAGCCCTCCTTGGTGTCGTGGGCGTCGGGCGAGGTGCCGTCCGCGGTGGTGTCATCGGCAGCGGTGTCTTCCGCGGCCTGCTCGGCATCGGTCGCCACGCCGGCATGCTGTTCGGCCAGCAGCGCGGCCGCTTCCTCAGCGGTCGGGCCGGTGTCGACGGCGTGCTCGGCAGCGGTTTCCACCATGCCGGCCGGAGCCTCGTCGTGCTCCGGAGTCGACTTGCGGTCACCCAGGATGGCGCCCGGGAAGGGCAAGCCCTCGGGGGGCGCAACCTTGACGGCATCGCGCACCAGCAGCCAGCCGTTCTTGGCGCCGGGCACCGAGCCCTTGATGAAAATCAGACCGCGCGTGGCGTCGGTCCTGACGACTTCGAGATTTTGCTGGGTGCGCTGCTTGTCACCCATGTGGCCAGCCATCTTCTTGTTCTTGAAGACCTTGCCCGGATCCTGGCGTTGACCGGTCGAACCGAGCGCGCGGTGTGAGACCGACACGCCGTGGGTGGCGCGCATGCCGCCGAAGCCCCAGCGCTTCATGCCGCCCTGGAAGCCCTTGCCTTGAGTATGGCCCGAGACATCGACCATCTGGCCGGCGATGAAATGTTCGGCGCTGATAGTGGAGCCGACCGGAAGGAGACCCTCTTCACTGTCGAGGCGGAATTCGGCGACCTTCTTCTTCAGGCCGACGTTGGCCTTTGCGAAGTGCTCGCGCTGCGGCTTGTTGACATTCTTCTGCTTGGCCTCGCCCGCGCCGACCTGGACCGCGACGTACCCGTCACGATCGGTGGTGCGGTGCGAAACCACCTGGCAATCTTCCAGCGCCAGGACGGTGACGGGCACATGGCGGCCGTCCTCCTGAAACAGGCGGGTCATCCCGACTTTTTTCGCGATCACGCCAGTGCGCATGATCAAGCTCCTTAAACAGAGGCACACGGGACCATCCCGCGTGCTTGTCAGCCCAGCTTATCGTGCGTCGCCCCGTCCGGGCTGAATGTTTCCCAGGGGAAACGAGACGGGGGACGCGGCCCGGCAGTGCACCGGCGGTATCCCTATGTCTGCGGCCGAGCGAGCGGCCGCGAAAATCAAGCCAGCTTGATCTCCACATTCACACCCGCGGCAAGATCGAGCTTCATCAGCGCATCGACCGTCTGGGCGTTGGGCTGCACGATATCGAGCAACCGCTTGTAAGTGCGCACCTCGAACTGCTCGCGCGACTTCTTGTCGATGTGCGGGCCGCGGTTCACGGTGAACTTCTCAATTCGCGTCGGCAGCGGAATGGGGCCCCGGATCAGCGCGCCAGTACGGCGTGCGGTATCCGCGATCTCGCCTGTCGCCTGATCGAGCACACGGTGATCGAAGGCCTTCAGGCGAATGCGGATGTTCTGAGCGTCCATGTCCAACTTACCGATGTGAAAGAGCCAATTCGAGACCGCCCTTGCTCTTGCGAGAGTTGCGGTCCCTTAAAATACCGACCGCCGGGAGAACGAATCCCCCCGGCGGAGCGGCGCCTATATTACTTGGTGACTTCGCTGACAACCCCCGAACCCACGGTCCGGCCGCCTTCGCGGATCGAGAAACGCTGGCCCTGGTCCATAGCGATCGGCGCGATCAGCTTGACGCCGATCGTGACGTTGTCGCCCGGCATGACCATCTCGGTGCCCTCAGGAAGGATCACTTCGCCGGTCACGTCGGTGGTGCGGAAGTAGAACTGCGGGCGGTAGTTGGCGAAGAACGGCGTGTGGCGGCCGCCTTCGTCCTTCGACAGCACGTAGACTTCGGCGTTGAATTCGGTGTGCGGCTTGATCGAGCCGGGCTTGCACAGCACCTGGCCACGCTCGACGTCTTCACGTCCAACGCCGCGCAGCAGCGCGCCGATGTTGTCGCCCGCCTGGCCACTGTCGAGCAGCTTGCGGAACATTTCGACGCCGGTGACGACGGTCTTCTGGGTATCGCGGATGCCGACGATCTCGACTTCCTCGCCAACCTTGACGATGCCCGCTTCGACGCGGCCGGTAACCACGGTGCCGCGGCCAGAGATCGAGAACACGTCTTCGATCGGCATCAGGAACGCCTTGTCGAGCGCACGCTCGGGCTGCGGGATGTACGAATCCACCGCATCCATCAGCGCCTTGATCGAATCCGAACCGATGGCGTCGTCGCGGCCTTCGAGCGCCGCCAGGGCAGAGCCCTTGATGATCGGAATGTTATCGCCGTCGAAGTCGTAATAGCTGAGCAACTCGCGCACTTCGAGCTCGACCAGCTCGAGGATCTCGTCGTCGTCGACCTGGTCGACCTTGTTCATGTACACCACCAGCTGGGGCACGCCGACCTGGCGGGCGAGCAGGATGTGCTCGCGGGTCTGCGGCATCGGGCCGTCGGCGGCGTTCACCACCAGGATCGCGCCGTCCATCTGGGCGGCACCGGTGATCATGTTCTTGACGTAGTCGGCGTGACCCGGGCAATCGACGTGCGCATAGTGACGCGCGGCGGTCTCGTACTCGACGTGGGCGGTCGAGATGGTGATCCCGCGCTCACGCTCTTCCGGCGCCTTGTCGATGTTGGCGAAATCGACCGCGGTCCCGCCGTGCTCGGCAGCCATCACCTTGGTGATCGCGGCCGTCAGCGTGGTCTTGCCATGGTCGACGTGACCGATGGTGCCGATGTTGCAGTGCGGCTTGTTCCGCTCGAATTTTGCCTTGCCCATGTCTTGTCTGCCTCTAGCTTTCGGTATCTCGAATTTTCGGGGATCAGGGGCGGGCCCGCTGAATCAGGCGCCGCCCCTAGAACGGTCGCTCGCCTTAGGCAAGCTTCTCCTTGACCTCGGCCGCGACGTTTGCGGGGACTTCTTCGTAGTGTGAGAAGTGCATCGTGTACTGGGCGCGGCCTTGTGAGAACGAGCGCAGTTCGTTGACGTAGCCGAACATGTTCGCCAGCGGCACGTTGGCCTCGACCACCTGGGCGTTGCCGCGGCTGTCGGTACCCTGGATCTGCCCACGTCGGCTGTTCAGATCGCCGATCACGTCGCCCATGAAATCCTCAGGCGTAACAACTTCAACCTTCATGATCGGCTCGAGCAGCTTGATGCCCGACTTCTCCGCGCCTTCGCGCATCGCGCCGCGTCCGGCGATCTCGAACGCCAGCGCCGACGAGTCGACATCATGGTACTTGCCGTCGAGCAGCTCGATGTCGAAGTCGATGATCGGGAAGCCGATCAGCGAACCGGTCGCGGCCGTCTCGCGCATGCCCTTCTCAACCGACGGAATGTACTCGCGCGGGATGTTGCCACCCTTGATCGAATCGATGAAGTTGATGCCCTGGCCGCGTTCGCCGGGGCTCAAGCGAACCTTCACTTCGCCGAACTGACCCGAACCACCCGACTGCTTCTTGTGGGTGTAGGTCATCTCGACCGAGCGGGCGAGGCTTTCGCGATAGGCCACCTGCGGCGCGCCGACGTTGGCCTCGACCTTGAATTCGCGCTTCATGCGGTCGACCAGGATCTCGAGGTGGAGCTCGCCCATCCCCTTGATGATGGTCTGGCCGCTCTCGAAATCGGTCGATACGCGGAAGCTGGGGTCCTCGGCCGCGAGACGGTTAAGCGCCAGGCCCATCCGTTCCTGGTCGGCCTTGGTCTTGGGCTCGACCGACAGCTCGATGACAGGATCGGGAAACTCCATCCGCTCAAGGATAATCGGCTTGCCTGAATCGCACAGCGTGTCGCCGGTCGTGGTTTCCTTCATGCCGGCCAGCGCGATGATGTCACCGGCAAACGCCTCGTCAACGTCCTTGCGGTCGTTGGCGTGCATCTCGAGCATGCGCCCGACCTTTTCCTTCTTGTCCTTGACCGAGTTGAGATAAGGGCCCTTGGCCAGGACGCCCGAATAAATCCGGATGAAGGTCAGGCTGCCAACGAAGGGATCGTTCATCACCTTGAACGCCAGCGCGCTGAACGGCGCGTCGTCGGAAGCGGGACGGCTGTCCTTCTCGTCGCTATCGACCTTGACGCCTTGCACGTCGGGAATGTCGAGCGGCGAAGGCAGATAGTCGACCACCGCGTCAAGGAGAGGCTGAACGCCCTTGTTCTTGAACGCCGAGCCGCAGCACACTGGAACGAACGACTGGTTGAGGGTGCCCTTGCGGATACACGCCTTCAGCGTCGCCACGTCGGGTTCCTTGCCGTCAAGGTACGCTTCCATCGCGTCGTCGTCCTGATCGATTACCAGTTCGAGCAGATCATTGCGGTAGATGGCGGCTTCGTCGGCGAGGTCGGCGGGAATGTCTTCATAGAAAAACTCGGCGCCCAGCGCTTCGTCTTTCCAGATGATCGCGCGCATCTCGACCAGATCGACCAGACCCTTTAGGTCGGCTTCGATACCAATCGGGATGTACAGCACCGCCGGCTTCGCGCCGAGACGATCGATGATCGATTGGACGCAGTATTTGAAGTTGGCGCCGGTGCGGTCCAGCTTGTTGATGAAACACATCCGCGGCACGCCGTACTTGTCGGCCTGGCGCCACACGGTTTCGGACTGCGGCTCTACGCCCGCTACTCCGTCGAAGCACGCCACCGCGCCATCGAGGACGCGCAGCGAGCGTTCGACTTCAATGGTGAAATCGACGTGGCCCGGGGTGTCGATAATGTTGATTCGGTGATCGTTCCAAAAGCACGTCGTGGCGGCCGACGTGATGGTGATCCCGCGCTCCTGCTCCTGCTCCATCCAGTCCATCGTTGCAGCACCGTCGTGGACTTCGCCGATCTTGTAGGATTTGCCGGTGTAATAGAGAATCCGCTCGGTCGTGGTGGTCTTGCCGGCGTCGATGTGCGCCATGATGCCGATATTGCGGTAGCGGTCGATGGGATGGCTGCGGGCCATGTCGAAAATTCCTTGCAGGAGCGGGAGTGGCCGAACGGTCGCTCCGCCCGGCCATCGCTTAAATAGGGACGATTACCACCAGCGCCAATGTTACCAGCGGTAGTGGCTGAACGCACGGTTGGCGTCCGCCATGCGGTGGGTGTCTTCGCGCTTCTTGACCGCGTTGCCACGGTTGTTGGCGGCATCCATCAGCTCGCCCGACAGGCGCGCAGCCATGGTCGTTTCCGCCCGCCCGCGCGCGGCGGTGATCAACCAGCGGATGGCAAGCGCCTGGGCGCGTTCCGGCCGCACTTCGACGGGCACCTGGTAAGTGGCACCGCCGACTCGCCGCGAACGCACTTCGAGGTGCGGCGCGACATTGTTGAGCGCATCGTGAAACAGCGCGATCGGATCGGCCTTGGCGCGATTCTGGACCGTGTCCAGCGCGCCGTAGACGATGCTCTCGGCCACGGACTTCTTCCCGTCGAGCATGAGATTATTCATGAACTTGGACAGGATCTGATCCCCAAACTTGGGATCGGGCAGGATCTCCCGCTTCTCGGGACGACGACGACGTGACATCGGATGAATTCCTTATCTTCGGGCCGCAGCAGTGGCGCGGCCGGACAAAACCAGCGTGGCAGCGGCTTATTTGGGCCGCTTCGCCCCGTACTTGGAGCGCGACTGGCGACGATCCTTCACGCCCTGGGTGTCGAGCACACCGCGGAGCACATGATAGCGCACGCCCGGCAAGTCCTTGACGCGACCGCCGCGGATCAGCACCACCGAGTGCTCCTGCAAATTGTGGCCTTCGCCGCCGATGTAGCTGATAACCTCGAAGCCGTTGGTCAGACGCACCTTGGCGACCTTGCGCAGCGCCGAGTTCGGCTTCTTCGGGGTCGTGGTATAGACCCGCGTGCACACGCCGCGCTTCTGCGGGTTGGCTTCCATCGCCGGGACCTTGCTCTTGTCCGGCTTGGGAGTGCGGCCCTGGCGGACCAACTGGTTGATCGTCGGCATTAAAGACTTCACCTGTTCGTTGTGCCCGAGCTTAAGTGAAGTAAAAGGTCCGCGCCCTATTCGTTCGTCCGGAGCCTGTCAGGGACAGCCCGGAACCCGAATTACGCGAGCCTGAAACACTCCACCCGCACCGCACGGCACCGGGTTACTTTGACGGCTGCCCCTCGAGAGCGTTCGCTCCAACAGAGAAGGACCACGCGCTGGCGCGCAGGCCCCCGGGACATGACCGGCAATGTTCAGCTCTATCTGACCGACGCGGGACGGACCCCGCTCCGGATGGCCGGGCCCTTAGGGGGATTTGGGTGGCGGGTCAAGCTGGGCAGGCAGCGTATGCCAACCGGGCCGAGTGGCTCGCGCCCAGCCCCCGAGAGCGCTATGGATGAGGCAAATGTGCAATCTCTATCGCATGACCCGCACCGCGGATGAGGTCGCCCGGCTGTTCCGGGCCGATCCCCTGACCGTACACGCCAACTGGGTCGGCGAGCTCTACCCTGGCCTGCCGGGGTTGGTCATGGCCGAAGGCCGGGTGCGGACGATGACGTGGGGATTTCCCCTGGTTGTCAAGGGCAAGCAGGGCCAGCCGCTCAAATCTAAACCGGTCAACAACGCACGTACCGACAAACTGGCCGGGCCGTTCTGGCGCGCCAGCCTGGCGGCGCGGCGGTGCCTGATCCCGGTCACCGCCTATGCCGAGGCCGAGGGCCTGGCGGGCGCCAAGACGCGCACCTGGATGACGCTGCCCGATGCCAAGGCCGCGCCGGGCGGCACGTTCGCGGTCGCCGGGCTGTGGCGCCCGACCGTGGAGTGGGACGAAGCCTATGCGATGGTGATCGACGAAGCGTGCGTCGCGGTTCAAGGCGTGCATTTGCGGATGCCGGCGATCATCCCGCCGCACGAATGGGACGCATGGCTGCACGGCAGCGCGGAAGAAGCGGTGGCGCTGTGTCGACCATGGAGCGGAGCCATCGACGTCGAGCGTACCGACGCGCCGTGGGTCAAGCGGCCATGACTTTGGACCGCGTGTTAGTCGCGCTCGGTCAATTCCGCCGCACGGCGTTCGGCGCGGTAGACTTCAGCGCGCGCGCGCTCCGCTTCGATCAGCAACGCGCGGTCGGCCATCTCGCGCCACGCCTTCGCACTGCGCAATTCACGCTCGCGCACGTTGTCGAGCGGAGCGGTTTCGGCGGCGGTTTCGGCGGCGCGGGCGCGCTCGTCGAAGAACTCGAAAGATTGACTCATCGATAATTCCTGCGCGGGCAGTGCGGGCGCGGCAGGGGCCGCGCCCGGAGTGCGATGGGGTTAGGCAGCGGACAGATTGACCGCCGATTCCTTCCCGTTGCGGCCGCGCTCGACCTCATAGGAAACGCGCTGGTCCTTGTTGAGCGTCTGCATGCCGGCCGCCTGGACCGCGGAGATGTGAACAAAGCTGTCCGCACCGCCGTCTTCCGGCTGGATGAAGCCGTAGCCCTTGTCGGTATTGAAAAACTTCACGGTGCCGATCGGCATGGGCGTTTCCTTTCGAGAAACCTTGGCCCCTTCCGCGGAATGCAGCCGGGGGGAGTGCGTCGGATCGTCAATCGAAAGGAATTCGCCGCCACGCACGCGCCGCAGAAGCGGTGAGCAGCGAGCGCCGACTTCCGTCGCAAAATTCGACGTCAGCCTCCGCACTCTAGCACAACTGGACGCAATGCCCTAGCGCTGATTGAAACCGGACTGGACGAGGTAGTATGAAGCGCGAAATAGCAGCGGGCCTAGCGGCCCTGGCGCTGGTCACATCGGCGGCATCACAGGCGCAGGGCGCAGAAGGCGTCTATGCGAGCGACCAGTTCGACGCGCTGCGGGCCAAAAGCAAGGTCGAACCCCGCGGCCGCCAGCCGATCGAGCGCAAGAAGTACGATGCCGCGGTAGCGAAGCTGTTCGACATTACCGACACCAATCGGGATGGCACGGTAACCTTGACTGAAGTGCAGGCGATCATCGCCGGCCGTGCCGAACAGGCAATCCAGGCGCGGTTTTCGGCGATCGATGCCAACCGTGACAAAACCCTCACTTATGCGGAGTTCAGTGCCTGGCAGCGCGCGCTCGGATCGGCCGCCCTGTCCGACGAGTCGGCCGGCGCGGGAGCGGGCATCGTTGCTCCGGAGATCCGGGCTGCTTACGGGCGCGGGACCGAAAGCGAGCTGATCGCCGACCTGGTCCAACCACTTTCTTCCACGGTGGTCGTGGCTGCGAACACCAATTACGATGCCGGCATGTCGCTGTCCGAGCTGCTCGCATACGAAGGCAAGCGGTTCGACGATCGCGACGCCAACCACGACGGCTGGCTCAACGATAGCGAAGCCCGTGAACAGTCAGCGGCAGCAGCACCTGCCCGACCACGCGGCTAAGTTCCCCGCTGGACCGCGAGCGCGGTGCCCTCAACTTGCATCACAACTTTCGACCATCACGGCTCTGGTCCCGCTCGCGAATTCGGATTAGACAAAGTCAAAGTAATCCTGCGGGGAGGGACGATTTCGATGAGGCAATACGGTTTCGCATCACGTTTGTTGACCGCTGCGTCAGCGTTTGCGGTCACTGCCGCGGTCCTTCTCGGACCGAGCGCTTCAGCGCAACAGCGGCCGGCCGATCTGACCCTGCTGCCGCCGGTTCCGACCGACTACTCCCCGCCCAAGACGGCGTGGGGAGACTACAATTTCAGCCACACCTATCAGTACGAATACCTCAACAACATGCGGCTGCTGGTCCAGCGGCCCAAGGTGTTCGGCAACCGCGTCTGGCTGACCGATGAGGAATTCGCCCGCCGCCTGACCGCGGCCGAACGGTCCGACGGCAGCTTTGCCGCCGCGTCGGAGAACGGTGTCGGCACTCCCGGCACGCAGGGATTGGCGGATTTCATCAAGAACTCCTCGCTCGGCCACCGCACCTCGATGCTGGTGTCCCCCGCAGACGGCCAGCTCCCGCCGCTGACTCCTCAGGCGGAAGCTCTGTACAAGCAGGGTCGCTCCGGCTGGGTTCCCGGCCAGAACTATGACTGGGTCGACGACTTCGACAGCTGGGACCGCTGCGTCAGCCGCGGCTTCCCCGCGTCGATGTTCCCGTTCCGCTACAACAACGGCGTGCGGATCTTCCAGTCGCCCGGCTACTTGACGATCCAGCTCGAGATGCTCGGCACGCGGGTGATTCCGATCCGCACTGGCGATCCCAGGCACTGGCCGCAACCGGTCGAGGCATGGATGGGCAACGGGGTCGGGCACTGGGAAGGCAAGACCTTCGTTATCGAGACAACGAACATCAAGAGTGGCGATTCAGCGACGCGCAACATCTACAACCGGGCCGCCGCCCCGCTCAACATGGCGAGCCAGAACGTGCCGCCGTTCAACACTATTCCGATGAGCGCGAAGGCCAGTACGATCGAACGGCTGACAATGACGGGTCCGCAATCGATGACCTACGAGATCACCTATTCGGACCCCGACGTCTACACCAAACCGTGGACCGCGCGGATGGAATGGGCGCGCGACGACAAGTACAAATTTTTTGAATACGCCTGCCACGAAGGCGACGTGCAGATCCGCAACTACATCACCGCTTCGCGCGCGTACCGCGAGCAGATCGCGCGGGGCGAAACGCCGCAGATTTCTGCCGCGGCCGATGATCGCTCGCGGTTCGCCAATCAGTTCGACTACGACCCGGCGGCCAACGACCGCCCTGCCCCGCCTCCACGCCCGGCCGGCGCCGCCCCTGCACCGGGCGCGGCGCCACCCACAGCCGGAGCGACCCGCCCGACCGGCGGATAGCCGCCACTCCGCATAAGACGGCCGCGGATCCCGCAAGGGATCTCGCGGCCTGTCCGCGTGAAATCAAGCGAGCTTGCCGGCGTAGATCAGCCGTCCGGGGCCGAGTGCGTCCATCACCGCCGAAACTTGTGACTCTTCGACCGCGAAGCAGCCCTGGCTGCGTCCGATGCGGCCTTGCGAACTGACTAGTGCTGGGTCGACATATGCCGCGCCGTGAATCACGATCGCCCTGTCCAGCGCCATGTCGTTGCTCGCGTCGAGCCCGATCAGGCGCTGCGAATTGCCATGCTGTCCGAGATAGCGGTCGGCGGTCAAGAACGCGCCGCTGCTGCTGGCGTTCGAGCCGGGCTCATTCGAAAACTGCTGCAACATGCCGGTAGCCGAAGGATCCGAGCCCTTGCCATGAGCGACCAGCCAACTGCGCTCGATCTGCCCGGTGGCGATGTCCACCAGGTGAAGCCGCGGTTCACTCGACGGACGCGAGAAATCAACCAGCGCGAGCTTGTCGCGCGCGGCGATACCGTGAGCGTCGAGCGCGGCCATGGCCTCAACCAGGAGTGGCGAGCGCAATACCGGCGCCCCTTCAGCCAGATCGGTGGAGTCCGCCGCCGGGCCGGGCTCAGGCACGGGCGTACTTGGCAGCGACACGGCGACACGGTTGGCAATGCAACCGGCGGTCACTCCCGCGGCTGCGGCAACGGCCGTGCCGAGAAAATGACGTCGACTGAGTTGCATTGCCCGGTCCCCTGAAGTGTCGTGCAGGATCAAGGGTTTACCGCGGAACGGATTAACGCGGGGTGAGCGCTCCGGCGCAGGCCGCCGTTCATCTCAAGCCTGGGTCAGGTGGGCGACCAATTGCTTCACTTTTTGTTGCCGCCATTGCGGGCGCGGAGCCACCAGCCAATAGGCGCGGCGCGTGTCGCGCGGCTCACCGATGGCCGTCAGCCGCCCATCGGCGAGCGCTTCCGCGACCAGCGGCAGCGGCATGGCAGCCCGCCCCAGCCCGGCGAGCGCCGAACTAAGTACCTGGCCGGCATTGCCGACCTGCAGCAACACGTCTTCGCCCTCGGGCACCTCGAACCCGGGCCACGCGATCCATCCCTCGGCGCCCGCCGGCGCACCGACGATGACTTCGCTGCCGGGCGCCAGCTGGATGCCTTCCAGTTCGCCAGGGCCCTCGACCAGACGGATCGCGACGTCGAGGTTGGCCTCAGTGAAATCGGCATCCTCGTCAGCGATCAGCTGAAACCTTACTTCGGGATGTGCGGCGCGAAAGCTCGCCAGCCGCGGCGCGAGCCACTGGGCGTAGAATTCGCGTGGCACGGCGATGGTGTAGCTGTGGCTCGACTGACCGGCCTGCATCGCCTGCACGCTTTCTTCGAAGCGCAGGAACCCTTCGCGCAACGGATCGAGCCCCGACATGGCTTCGTCGGTCAGCTCAAGCCCTTTGCTGGTGCGGCGGAACAAGACCACGCCCAGCGCATCCTCGAGCGCGCGGATCTGCTGGCCGACCGCAGCCGGGGTTACGGCCAGTTCGTCCGCCGCGCGGGTGAAGGACAGATGCCGCGCGGCGGCGTCGAACACGCGCAGGGCGTTCAGAGGGAGGTGCGTTCGCTTCATGCGCCGAGGCGTTTAGAGGCGCCCGCGCGCCGCGGCAACGAAAACGGCGGCTGCGTGCGACGGAACCCATCTCTGACAGCCCGAAGACTGCGCGCGACTAATCGTCACCGCGTGGCTGGCTGGTCAGCGGCTGCAAGTCTCGGCCGAACGCTGATGTATCTCAGTTTGCCTGTCGCACCCCTTGACACGATCCCCATATTGGTCGGGACACTTCATCCGACAGGAGCTTCCCATGATCGAACTCAGGCCCTTTGCGACGCTCGGCGGCGCCGATCATGGCTGGCTCAACGCCAAGCACCATTTCTCGTTCGCCGACTATTACGATCCCGCTCGGTCGCAATGGGGCGCGCTGCGGGTGTGGAACGATGACCGGATCGCGGCCAAGAGCGGCTTTCCGGCGCATCCCCACCGCGACATGGAAATCATCACTTACGTCCGCACCGGGGCGATCACCCATGAAGATTCGCTCGGCAACCGCGGCCGGACCGGTGCCGGGGACGTGCAGGTGATGAGCGCGGGCACCGGCGTGGCCCATGCCGAATATAACCTCGAGGACGAAACAACCACCCTGTTCCAGATCTGGATCGTGCCCGACGTGCGGGGCGGCGAGCCGAGCTGGGGCGCCCGGCCGTTCCCCAAAGACGCACGGGATGGACATTTCGTGACGCTGGCTTCGGGGATGGCCGGCGACGATGCCCTGCCGATCCGCGCCCAGGCGCGCGTGCTCGGCGCCACGGTCAAGGCCGGTGACACGTTGACTTACGACACAACCGCCGACCGGCACCTTTATTTGGTCCCCGCCACCGGCAAGGTCCGCGTAAACGATGTTGAGGTCAACGCCCGCGACGGCGCGGCGATAACCGGACTCGACCAGGTCGAAGTGACCGCGATCGAGGACAGCGAGCTGGTGCTGGTTGACGCGCGCTGAGGCTTCAGATCCGCCGTACCCTTGAGGGCGTGGCCAGTTTCCAGCCTTCGGGAAGTTCGGCCGGAACCGCGCGCGTGCTCTCTACCCATTCAGGGGGAAGGGGTCGGTCGAAGCGGATGCCGCAATAGCCACCGCGCATCCACACTAGCTGACCCCACGCCTCCAGGCCGAGCCACTTGAGCACGCAGGCGGTGAACACGTCCTGCTTGGGCCGTGATACCAGCGCGCCGGTTCCCGAAAGATTGTCGAGCCGTACCGGAAAGTCGCCATGGGTGGTGATGAGGCGGGCATCGATGGCCAGCCGCAAGCGCTGGGCTTTGCGCCGGCCGGTCGTTGCGGAAAGGGCTAGCCCCACGAAAAACGCGCTCCTGGTCAATACGCAATAATCGCAGGTGTAAGTTACGGAAATATTAGCTGTCCGTTGGCGCGTTGGCCCCTTCGTGGCGGAGACGCTCCTTTAAACCAAGCAATCGCTCACCGGATTGCGGCTATGCTATCCAAGTTGCCGAGCTGCGCGCATCAGCTTCGGATTGGCCTTTTTGCTAGCGGGTCCCGCCAGCGAGGCGCGGTCCGGCGGTTTGCGCCACGGCCTGTCCCGCCACCCCTTGCAGAGTTCGCTTTTCGTTGTCTTCGCGCCATTTGGCGAAGCGGGGACTAGTGGAATGGATGTTGGCGATGATCAGCGTGTTGCCTTCGTGACAGGCATATTCGAACGGCTTGTAGTCGTTGCGCTTGGTCCAAGGGAATCCCAGCTTGAAAGGCGCGGTCAGCACCACCGGGTCCTCGACCCACGCCTCATAATAGAGGTGGTCGTTGTCGTAGGGTGTGAAATGCTCGACGATCCTCATGCGCGTGCTGGTGGGGATCCCGGCGGTGCCGTTGCTGGGCCCGACGATGACCATCGGCGACTGACCGTTGAAGTTGGTCGTCTCGACTACCAGCGTGCTGCCTTCGAAATGCCCCCGACTGCTGCCGAGCCAGCTTTCCACGCCCGCGGCGGGCGAGGCTTGGCGATCAAGCGGGATAATGCGCTGCTCATGAATCATCTCATGGTTGATCACGACGTAACCCGGCGCCTGAAAGATGCGCACGCCGTTGTTGTACGGAAACGGCAGCATCGTCGCCGGCATGCCCCGGGTGATGCAGCGGTCGAGCGAGTTGAAATCGCCCAGGTCCTCGAACACCTTTCCTTTCCAGCTGCTGTTCATACCCGCTTGGCGGCGTTTCCCCTCCGCGGTCAGGTCGGGGATGCGGCCGGTCGCCGCGGGCTCGACGATCAGCGCGGTCTGGCGCAGCGCGCTTCCGTATTCGAACCAGTTGCCGGGTCCGAGCTGATTGCTGGCGTCCTCACGGTCGGCGCCGCCGGCGACCTGGGTCGCGGCATCGACCGCCTTCTTGTATTCCTCATCCGTCATCAGCAACCGGCTGCCGTATTCGGGACGGCGCTGCATCGGCGTGCGCCCGATTTGGTCGAGCGGATAGGAACCGCGCAGATCGGGGTCGCCCCAGGCTGTTTTCTTGACGGTCCAGCCTGCCTTGGCGGCCGGCGGCTGACCCACGGTTTCGACTCGCGCCTGTATCGGCACCGCCATGACCAGCAGCGATGCGGCGAGCGTGACGAAACTATTGCGAAGCATCCCGGTTCTCCCGTGGTCTTTTGACGCAAGTGTATGGCGACGCTGGCGGTTTGCAAAGGGGACGGACGTCACACCTTGCGGAAGTTGAACACCGCGTTGAGGACGAAGATCAGCAGCCCCGCCGCCAACGACACCAGTGCCCGCGCGGCAAGATAGTGAATGGGCGTATAGCGCACGAGCAGTTCGAACAGCGCCATCGTCACCACCAGCCCGACGAGCGCGTTAAGCAGGAAAAACAGGAACCCGCTTCCGAACGGGCGGTCGCTGCCTTTGAAGATCCACGACCGCCCGATCAGGTAATGCAGGCTGTTGGCAACCATGAAGCTAGCCCCGGCAGAGACGGTCTTGTTCATGCCCAGCTGGCTTACCATGACCCACAGCACACCCAGCCCGACAACGAACACGAAGCAGCTGACCACCGTATTGCGCGCCAGCATCTTGCCGACACGGAACGAGGTCAGCCGCGACCACAGACCACGGCGGCGGTACGGGGATGTATCGTGCAAGTGTTTGGCCGCTATGCCGTTGCCAAGGCGGGTGCGGTGACCATTTCGTCCGCATCGGGCCACTCGGTCCGCCGCGCGATAAATGGGTTGAGGAACAGCACCGGCAGCTTCAGGAACAACAGCTCACGGTGAATCAGCCCGTCGACCCCGCGCTCCCACCATTTGGGAGGCCGGCGACCCGCACGGTTGAGCCAGTTTTCATAAGGTGCCCAGTGGCTCGGCTCATCCCTGTGGATGATCTTGAATATGCGCGTCAGTACCGGG
>JBDSUJ010000080.1:0-11216 GCA_039927815.1 Croceibacterium sp.
ACTACAACTGGAGCGAGGAGCTGCGGCTTAGCGCCAGACTATTGCCCACCGTTACGGCAGTGTTCGGCGCCTACTACTTCAAGCAGCAGACCAACTACTTCTCCTATCAGGACCTGCGCTACATCAACACCGGGCCGGGCACCTACACCACCCCGGGACTGGGCGTGTTCCCGCTGCAGTTCATCCAGCCTGACCAGACGCCGGCCGATTCCGCCGCGGGCTTCGCAAATGTGAGCTGGGACATCCTTCCGGGCCTGACTCTCGACGCGGGCGCGCGCTACACGACCGAAAGCAAGGAATACCGCTATTTCCGGCTCAATCCGGATGGCACGATCAACGGCTATCTCGATCCCGCGGGCGTTGCCGGGGGGGCCGGATCACCCGGTGCGCTGACCGGCCTGGTGGCTCGCTACAAAGGCAACAAATGGGACTATCGCGCGGCCCTCAGCTATCGCTTTAGCCCCGAGGTGCTGGTTTATGGCAGTGTCTCGACCGGGTTCAAGGGAGGCGGCACCAACCCGCGGCCGTTCTTCGCCAGCCAGGCGATCGGCTTCGATCCGGAAGAACTGACCAACTTCGAAGCGGGCTTCAAGAGCGACCTGTTCGGCCGCCTCCTGCGGCTGAATGCCACGGCCTTCTACGGCATGCTGAAGAACGCGCAGCTTGGTACCTCGATCTGCCCCGGCGCCAATCCAACGCCCTGCGCGGCCTTGGTCAATGGCGGCGACGCCGAACAGAAGGGCTTCGAGGTCGAAAGCTCGCTGCGCCCAATCGAGGGCCTGAGCATCGACGGCAGCCTGAGCTACATCAATTTCAAGTACACCCGTCTGATCACTGGGGCGAGCATCGCAATCACCGATCCGCGTGCCGGCCTGCCGGAGTGGAAGTGGTCGCTTGGCGCGCAATACCGGATCGACCTGGGAAGCTTCGGCACGCTTACACCGCGGGTAGACGCGCAACATCAGGACAAGTTCTACAGCGGATCGAAGTACCTCGGAGCGCCGCAGTTCGTGCCTGGCTATACCCTCGTCAACGGGCGCCTCACCTGGCAGAATCCGGACAAGGACCTGTCGGTCGCGCTGGAAGTGACCAACCTCACCGATAAGTACTACTACGTCACCTTGTTCGATCTGCGCGCCGCCGGGGCCGGTCTCGACAAGGCCCAACCGGGCCGCCCGCGCGAATGGGCGGTGACGGTCAAAAAGACGTTCTGACGCGTTTCGTCTGAAAACAAAGGGGCGGCCGCTGGGCCGCCCCTTTTTTGTCAGTCGGCCATGGCGGGGACGGAGCCCCAAACTTCCTCGGCCACTTCGACCACCAGGCGGATTTTTTCGGCCTGCTGCTCGGTGGTGATGTCGTTGCCGTGAACGGTGCTGGCGAACCCGCATTGCGGGCTCAGCGCCAGCTGATCGATGTCGACGAACCGGCATGCCTCGTCGATCCGGCGCTTGATGTCGTCGCGGCTCTCGAGCTCGCCGAGCTTGGTGGTGACCAGGCCCAGGACCACGGTCTTGCCCTTGGGCAGGAACCGCAGCGGAGCGAAGTCGCCCGAGCGGGGATCGTCATACTCGAGGAAGAAGGCATCGATATCGAGTTCGTTGAACATGATTTCGGCCACCGGCTCGTAGCCCCCTTCGGCGGCCCAGCTCGAGCGGAAGTTGCCGCGGCACAAATGGATCGCCTTGATCATGTCGGCCGGCGCGCTGGCGAAGCTGTCGTTGATCAGCTGGGCATATTGCCGGGTGGTGGCGTCAGGATCGAGCCCGCGCTTGGCGGCATCGGCGCGCTGCTCGTCGTCGCACAGATAGGCGAGGTTGGTATCGTCCATCTGGATATAGCGGCAACCCGCCGCGGCCAGGCTGTCGATCTCGGCCCGGTAAGCGGTCGCCACGTCGGCGTAGAATTCGTCCATCGTCGGGTAAACCTGCTCGGGTATACCCGCGCGGCCCGCGCGAAAGTGGAGCATCGTCGGGCTCGGGATCGCGACCTTGGGGGTCTCGCTGACCAGCGAGGCGAGGTATTGGTAGTCGCGCAGCTGGATCGGTTTGGCATGGTTGATCTTGCCGGTCACGACCATCACCGGCGGGGCGAAGTGGACGTCCTTGCCAGCATCGTTCTTGAACGCCTTGTTGAGCCCGCCCCGCTCTTCCACTCCGTCGAGCTGGAGCAGGAAGTCGGTGTGGAAGAAGTAGCGGCGGAACTCGCCGTCGGTGATCGCCTTGAGGCCGAGGCTTTCCTGCCATTTGACGAGTTCGGCGATCGCGTCGTCCTCGGTCTGGCGGAGAGCCGCGTAGCCCATATTACCCGCGGCGCGATGATCGCGGGCCTCGATGACCTGGCGCGGGCGCAGGAAGGAGCCGACGTGGTCGGCGCGTGAAGGCAGCTTGATGGGCATGAAGTTGTCCTGTCTGGCAGAGTTACATCTGAGCCAGGGTCATAACGCGGGCTCGCGCTCGACTGACGAAAACCCAATACGCTGAAATTGTGGGCTGCCGCAACACGCTTTGGCGCAGCCTTGCGCTGCTTGACCCGCCCGCCCCGGCAATCGTAAGCATATCGCATAAAATACGGCCCGTTGAGGCCGTGGGAGAGCTGGCGGAGAGTGCCTGGATGACCAACCGGTGGATCGTGGCGGCCTGCGCCGTGCTGGCGCTGACAGGATGCAGTCGCGCGGCCACCCCGCAACGCGCCGCGCCATCGGCCGTGCCGAGCACCGGCGTGACCGATGCGCTGCTCGCCGCCGCCAACGCAAACGAGTGGCTCAGCTATGGCCGCGACTATGGCGAACAACGGTTCAGCCCGCTGACTCAGATCAGCGATCAGACGGTCAAGGGCCTCAAGCTGGCGTGGTCCGCCAATCTCGACACCGCCCGCGGCCAGGAAGCGACCCCGCTGATGCACGACGGCGTGCTGTACGTCTCGACCGCGTGGTCCATGGTCAAGGCCTACGACGCGCGCACCGGCGCGCTTAAGTGGGCGTACGATCCCAAGGTCCCCCGCGAAACGCTACCGGTGGCGTGCTGCGATGCGGTTAACCGCGGCGTCGCTCTCTATGGCGACAAGGTCTACGTCGCCACGCTCGACGGATATCTGGTCGCGCTCAACCAGAAAGATGGCGCGGTCGCGTGGCGCAAGGAGGTGGTCCCCGACCACGTCAACTACACCATCACGGGCGCGCCGCGCATCGCCAAGGGCAAAGTGCTGATTGGCTCGGGCGGATCGGAATATCGCGCGCGCGGTTCGATCGCCGCGTTCGACTGGGCCACCGGCAAGGAAGTGTGGCGGTTCCACACCGTGCCCGGCGACCCGGCCAAGGGGTTCGAAAACCCGGCCATGGAAAGCGCCGCCAAGACGTGGGGCGGCAAGTGGTGGGAACTGGGCGGCGGCGGCACGGTGTGGGACGCGATCACTTACGATCCGGCGACCAACCTGGTCTATTTCGGGACCGGCAATGCCGAGCCGTGGAACCCCGCCGCCAACGGGCGCGACAAACCTGGCGGCGCGACGAGCAGCAGCGACAACCTCTACACCTCTTCGATTGTCGCGGTCGATGCCGACACCGGGCAGTACAAATGGCATTTCCAGGAAACGCCCGAGGATCGATGGGACTTCGACAGCGACGCGCAGATCTCGGTCGCCGACCTGACGATCGACGGCAAGCAACAGCACGTCGTGCTCCATGCGCCCAAGAACGGGTTCTTCTACGTCCTCGACGCCCGGAGCGGGAAATTTCTCAGCGGCACCGCGTGGACGATGCAGACCTGGGCGACCGGAATCGACCCGGTTACCGGGCGCCCGCAGGTCAACCCCGAAGCGCGTTACGAACAGGCCGGCAAGCTGTTCGTCTCGCTCCCCGGCGCGGGCGGCGCTCATAGCTGGCAGCCGATGTGCTTCAGCCCGGCCACCGGCCTGATGTACATTCCGGCCGCCCTGGCCGGATTTCCCTACCTGGCGGCCAAGGATTGGAAGCCAAGCACGATCGGGTTCCAGACCGCGCTCGACAGTGCGGGGACGGCGATGCCGGCGATCAATGCGGTGCGTGACGCCGCGATGGCGGGCACGACCGGGGCGCTGATCGCATGGGATCCGGTGACCCGGAAAGAGGCGTGGCGGCACGACTATGTGGGTCCGTGGAACGGCGGCACGCTGGCGACCGCGGGCAACCTGGTGTTCCAGGGCAGCGCGCAGGAGGAATTCGCCGCGTTCAATGCCAAGTCGGGCAGCAAGCTGTGGTCGTTCGCGACCCAGTCGGGCGTGGTCGCGGCGCCGATGACGTATGCGATCGACGGCGAGCAGTACGTCGCGGTTCTGGCCGGGTGGGGCGGAGTGTGGGACATCGCGCCCGGCATTCTATCCTCGAAGGCCGGCTTTCCGCGCAACATCAGCCGGCTGATGGTGTTCAAGCTGGGCGGCACCGCCACCCTGCCCGCACCACCGCCGATGAACCGCCGCGTGCTCGATCCCCCCGCGTTTACCGGGAGCGAGGCGCAAGTGGCGCATGGGGCGCAGGTCTATGGCCGCTATTGCTCGGTGTGCCACGGCGATGCCGCCATCGCCGGGGCGCTCAACCCCGATTTGCGGCATTCGGCGGCGATCAACAGCGCCGATGCCGTCAAGTCGGTGGTGATCGACGGCCTGCTGCATCAAAACGGCATGGTCTCGTTTAAGGCCGCGCTGACTCCCGATGATGCGGAGGCGGTTCGCCAGTACGTGATCAAGCGCGCCAACGAGGACAAGGCGCTCGAAAGCCAAGGCAAAACGAAAGTTGCTGATGCTAGTCCCCGCGCCCGCCAGCGGCTATCGTAACGAGCGTCAGAAAACACCGACTCGTGGCAAGCGCCCCTGCCGAGTGCTAGGGTAGGTACAAAGAGTCGTTTCGGAAGAGGATCCCAATATGAACGAGCAGACCACCATTGAGCGGGTGCAGCCCGAATATTCGGCCGCCGCCAAGAAAGCTCTCAGCCGCAAACCGCAGCTGTTCATCAATGGCGAGTGGGTCGATTCAAGCCACGACAAGACCATCGACCACGAGGATCCCTCGACCGGAAAGATCATCGGCAAGTTCGTCGACGCCAGCGACAAGGATGTCGACCGGGCAGTCGCCGCCGCGCGCACCGCGTTCGACGACGGGCGTTGGACCGACCTGCCGCCGATGGTTCGCGAAGGCATGATCCGCAAACTCGCCGATCTGCTCGAAGCCAACGCCGACGAATTCGCCGAACTGGAAGCGATCGACAACGGCAAGCCCAAGGGCATGGCCGGCGCGATCGATATCCCGGGCGCGATCTCACAGCTTCGCTACATGGCCGGCTGGACCAGCAAGCTTAACGGCGAGACGATCGCGCCGTACACATTCCCCAAGGGCATGCTGTTCGGCTACACGATCAAGGAGCCAGTCGGGGTGTGCGCGCAGATCGTGCCGTGGAATTTCCCGCTGCTGATGGCGTGCCTCAAGATCGGCCCGGCACTGGCGGCGGGTTGCACCATCGTCCTCAAACCGGCCGAGCAGACCAGCCTGACCGCGCTGCGGCTGGCCGACCTGGTCGCTGAATCGGGCATTCCGGCAGGCGTGGTAAACATCATCACCGGCAACGGCCACACCGCGGGCGACCGCATGGTCAAGCATCCCGATGTCGACAAGGTCGCCTTCACCGGCTCGACCGAGATCGGCAAGCTGATCAACAAGAACGCCACCGACACGCTCAAGCATGTCACGCTCGAGCTGGGCGGGAAGAGCCCGGTAGTGGTCATGCCCGACGTCGATGTGTCCGAAGTGGCGCCGGGTGTCGCCCAGGCGATCTTCTTCAACTCCGGGCAGGTGTGCGTCGCGGGCAGCCGCGTCTACGCCCACCGCAGCGTGTTCGACAAAGTCATGGAAGGCATGGCCGCAACCGCCGATTTCTGGGCCCCGCGCCCCAGCCTCGACCCAGCGGCGCACATGGGCCCGCTGGTCAGCAAGGAACAGCACGAGAAGGTGCTCGGCTACATCGAAGCGGGCAAGCGCGACGGCGCCTCGGTGCTGATGGGCGGCGGCGGACCGGGGGGTGACGGGTATTACGTCAACCCGACGATCCTGACCGACGTGAACCCGCAGATGAGCGTGGTGCGGGAGGAGATCTTCGGTCCGGTCGTGGTCGCCCAGCGGTTCGACGACCTCGACGAAGTCGCCGCGCAGGCCAACGACACCAACTTCGGCCTCGCCGCGGGGATCTGGACCAAGGATATCGGTTCGATGCACACGCTCGCCAGCAAGCTCAAGGCGGGCACCGTGTGGGGCAATTGCCACGCGATGATCGACACCGCCTTGCCCTTCGGTGGCTACAAGGAATCTGGCATCGGCCACGAACAGGGCCGCCTCGGAATCGAGGCTTACCTCGAGACCAAGACCGTGATCATCAAGCTGTAACCGAATGATGCCTCAGATTGAACTTGGTCTGTGCCCTAGTGCTGACATTCCGCCATCCTGCTTGTGACTCCAGCAACGTAGCGCTACAATAGGATGGTCGGAAATGGCCAAGGACCGGTTTAGGTACGCCCGGTCACGCTTCTCAAAGCGAACTGTCGACGGCTATAAGCCGTGGGACCCGCGACGAAACCACGGCGCACGCGCTGGGGCTCGTTGCGCCATGCTATCGTGAACGCACGAGCTTTCGTCAGAAGGAAGCCTGTTCATGCGACTTAATCACCTCGATCTTGCCGTCCCCGATGTCATCGCCAGCCGTGACTTTTTCTCCACATTTCTAGGGTTCACAGATCATCAAACACTGGGCCAAGGGGGCCTGGCAATACTTAAAGCAGGGGATGGGATGACGCTTGTGCTCAGTCGTCTGCAGCGCACCGGCGAACAAGCGTACCCCGAGGGGTTTCACATCGGCTTTCACCTCACCGGGCGTGAAGAGGTGATTGCGCTGTACCATCGATTGATAACCGAAAGCAGCGTAACTCCCTCCGAACCTCGCATTCAACGCGGGGCCTTTGGCTTCTACTTCACCGCGCCGGGAAACATCTTGATCGAGGTCGCGCAGCGTTCCTAGGAAGTCGAAGAGAGCTGCGTGCCATTCATATACCTTGCGGCGCCCTCTTTCACCTCACTCACAATTCAAACTGAGGCATCACCTGTGGTTGCCTTGGCTTGACCGAAGGCCCGCCCCGCACCATGCGGCGGCGGGCCTTTGCTTTTGGGAGCTGACGCGTGCCGATCGACCTTGCCAAGATCCGCGCCATCGACGTGCATGTCCACGCCGAGGTCAGCTGCCACGATCCTGAAGACCCGGTGATGGGCCAGTACTTCGACGCCGCCAGCGCTTACTTCAAGGCCCCGCGCGAGCGGCCCAAGATGCCCGAAGTAATCGAGCTGTACCGCGAAACCAACATCGCGCTGGTGCTGTTCACGGTCGATTGCGAGAGCGCAATGGGTGCCAAGCGGGTCAGCAACTACGAAGTGGCCGAGCAGGCCGCCAAGAACGACGATATCTGCATCGCGTTCGCCAGTATCGATCCGCACAAGGGCAAGTATGGCGCGCGCGAGGCGCGCGACCTGATCGACAACTATGGCGTCAAGGGGTTCAAGTTCCACGGCATCGCCCAGAACGCCCACCCGGCCGACCGCATGGCTTATCCGATCTACGAAGTGATCGCCGAGTATGGCTTGCCCGCGATCTTCCACACCGGGCATTCGGGCATGGGTACCGGGATGCCCGGCGGCGGCGGCATGCGCCTCAAATATGGGGAGCCGATGCTGATCGACGATGTCGCGGTCGATTTCCCCGACATGACAATCATCCTCGCGCACCCGAGCTGGCCGTGGGTCGACCAGAGCCTGTCGATGGCGCTGCACAAGGACAACGTCTACATCGACCTCAGCGGGTGGAGCCCCAAGTACTTCCCCAAGCAGGTCATCCAGTACGCCAACACCCAGCTGCGCCACAAAATGCTGTTCGGCAGCGATTTCCCTCTGATCCACCCTGACAAGTGGATCGCCGCGGCGCAGGACGTCGGCTTCCGCGAAGAGGTTATGCCCGGGATCATGAAGGACAACGCCGCCAAAGTGCTGGGATTGACCTGACATGGACTTCGGTGGCCGGCACATCGTCGTCACCGGGGGATCGACCGGGATCGGGCTGGTCACCGCGCAATTGCTGGCTACGCGCGGCGCACGGGTCTCGCTGATCGCGCGGCGCCCGGACGTGCTGGATAGCGAAGCAGGCAAGATCGGGGCTGCGGCTGCTGGTTTCGCCGCCGACGTTGGCGACAAGCGTCAGCTCGACGCCGCGCTTGAGGCGGCAGCGGCGCACTTCGGCCCGATCGAGGGGCTGTTCGCCAATGCCGGGCTGACCGGCGGCTTCACCCCCGCGGTCGCCTTCGACAGCGACATGTTTGAGCAGACCGTCCGAGTGAACCTGACGAGCGTGTTCTGGGCGATCCAGAAAGTCTTGCCCGCGATGATCGCGGCCGGGAAGGGCGCGATCCTGGTGACCGGGTCGATGGGCTCGAAGCGGGGCATGGCGATGAACCCGGCCTATGTCGCCAGCAAGCACGGCGTGCTTGGGCTGACGCGCGCGATCGCGGTCGAAATGGCGCCTCACAATATCCGCGCAAACTGCGTGATCCCCGGCTTCATCCGCACCGAAGCGCTCGACCGCATTCCCCCCGAGCAGAAGGGCAAGATCGCGCAGCGCATTCCGATGCGCCGCATGGGCGGGCCGGAGGAGCTGGCCGAAGTGGCCGCGTTTCTCCTCAGCGATGCCGCCAGCCACGTCACCGGCCAGGACTGGGCGGTCGATGGCGGCGTGCTCGAAAGTATCGAAGTTTAGGAGAGTACCAATGCGTGCATGGATGTTGCCGGCTGGCTCGGACGGGTTCGACAAGCTGTATCAGGCCGAGCTGCCCGACCCGGCGCCGGGCCCGGGCGAAGTGCTGATGGCGCCCCGGGCGTGGTCGATCAACTATCGCGATTTCGCGGTGGCGGCGGGCAAGTACTTCGGCGGAGCTCTGACCGCGCCCGCGATCCCGCTCAGCGACGGCGCGGGCGAAGTGATCGCGGTTGGCGACGGGGTGACGGGGGTGAAACCGGGCGACAAGGTCCAGGGCAGCTTTTTCCTCGATTGGCTCGACGGTAAGCAGGTGATGGGCCGCGCGCTGGGTGACGGCCGCGCACCGGGGATGCTGGCGGAACGGGTCGTGCTGCCGGCGCAAGCGGTGGTGCCCATCGCCGCCGGCTATAGCTATGCCCAGGCTGCGTGCATGCCCTGCGCCGGGGTGACCGCGTGGAACGCGCTGATGAAGGGCGGGCGCCCGATCGGGCCGGGCAGCAAGGTACTGGTGCTCGGCAGCGGCGGCGTTTCACTGATTGCCCTTGAGATCGCCAAGGCCGCCGGGGCGGACGTGATCGCCACCTCTTCGTCCGACGACAAGCTGGCGCAAGTGCGCGCGCTTGGTGCGGCACACACGGTCAATTACGCTGACACGCCCGAGTGGGGCGCGTACGTCGCCAAGGAATTCGGCGGGGCCGACAAGATCGTCGAAGTGGGCGGCGTCGGGACGTTGCCGCAAAGCCTCGCCGCGCTCGCCCCCGAGGGGGAGATCGCGCTGATCGGCGTGCTTAGCGACGGCGCCCCGCCACATCCGCGCCAGTTGATGATGACCGGCGGATCGATCCGCGGGATCTTCGTCGGCTCGGTGGCGATGGCGAACGAGCTCAACGCGTTCGTCGTGCAGCACGGCGTGACCCCGCCGATCGGTGCCAGCTTCGGATTCAACGAGGCGCCGGCTGCCTATGCGCACGCGTGGGGCAAGGACAGCTTCGGCAAGACGGTGATTACGCTGGACTAAGCCGGCTCTTCCCTTCGCCCGCAATCCCCGGCATCACCGGCGCCGGAGAGCGACACCATGGCTACGACGGCCGCGCCGGCCCGGCGCCCTGCGAATTCGATGCTGGTCTTGCTGGTCGTGCTCACGCTCGGCAACGGCATCGTCGGTTTCGACCGCCAAACGGTTGCCTACCTCGCCCCGTTCATCGTCAAGGACCTGGGCCTTACCAATGCGCAAGTTGGCCTGACGGCGAGCGCGCTGTCGCTGGCGATCGCGCTCAGCTCGTTCTTCGGTAGCCAGATGGCCGACCGCAGCGGCAAGCGCAAGACGGTGCTCGTCGCGTGCACCGTGCTGTTCTCGTTGCTGTCGGGCTTGAGCGGGCTGACGACGACTTTTATCATGCTGCTTGGCGCGCGTTTCGCGCTGGGCGCCACCGAGGGGCCGATCGTGCCGATCAGCCAGGCGATCATCCTCGATAACAGCAGCCCCAAGACACGCGGCTTCAACATGGGTTTCATGCAGATGGTCGGCGCGTTCGGCATTGCCGGATTCATCGGGCCGAGGGTGGCGACGCAACTGGGCGCCGATCACGGCTGGCGCACCGCGATGTTTCTGTCGATCATCCCCGGGCTGATCGTGGCCGCGCTGATGCTGCTCTTGCTCAAGCCCGACGCGCGGACCGCGCCGGCGCCGGAGGCCCAAGGCTCGCCGTTCGCGGCAATCGGGACGCTGCTGAGGATCGGCAACATGCGCATCGCGCTGGCGATCGCCGGGCTGATTACCGGCTGGCTGGTGCTCGAAAGCACCTTCCTCACGCTGTTCCTGACCCAGATCAAAGGCCTGACGCCGGTCGCGGCGGGCGCGGTGATCAGTTACGGCGGGATCGGCGCGTTCGCCGGGGGGATCGCCTTTCCCGCACTGTCGGATTGGATCGGGCGCAAGGCGGTGCTGATCGTCGGTTCGCTGGCGGCGATGGCGGGGCCGCTGGCGCTGCTGTGGCTGCCGGGCGATCCGCTGGCGCTGTCGCTGGCGATGCTGCTCGGGTGGATGCCGCTCGGGATCGCGCCGCTCTATTGCGCGACCGTGCCGACCGAGAGTGTCAGCCCGGCGATGGCGGCGACCGCGGTCGGGCTGGCGATGGGCTTTGCCGAACTCTTCGGCGGGGTCATCCTGCCGCCGCTGGCAGGGCGCGCGGCCGACGCCTTCGGGCTGCAGGCGGTGTTCTACATCTGTATCGCTCTGGCGCTGGTGTCGGCCATCGCCGCCCTGTTCCTCAAAGAAACGGCGCCGCGACTGACCGCGCCACGGGAGACCTGACTATGTGGGAAGTGCGCGTCACTCCGAGCGGGGAGTTCGGCAATGCGCCGTTCGCCAGCGAGCATTTCGAGACCCTCCCGCTGACCAGT
>JBDSUJ010000081.1:0-12416 GCA_039927815.1 Croceibacterium sp.
CGGTCCCCCGCTTGGGCCCAAGCGGAGGCATCGAATGCAAATCGATCAGGAGCGCGGAACCCCACTGGTCGCGCAAATGCTCGAGCACATGCCCAAGCGCCGCGTGATAGGGCCGATGCACACCTTCGAGCCGCGCATCGAGCTCGTCCGGCGTCAGACGCCGCCGCCACAGTTCGCCGAGGCCCGGCAGCCGCCGCGGGATCAGTCCGAGCCCGCTGCGCGCGCGGCGGCCGGCCGCCAGCCGGGTATGCCGACCCCCTGCCCCGCCGGCGATCATGTCCCAGTCGATATCGTCGGGCGCCCGGTTGAGGTCGATCATCGCGCGGGGGGCATGGGCCACGATCAGCGCCGCGCCCGTTTCGCGCGCGACCGCCTCGGCAATCAGGTCGGCGAAGCGGTCCTCCAGCCGCAGGCTGGCCTCGGGCGCGTGGCGCATCTGGGCCAGGAGGTCCGTCGGGTAGGCGCGTCCGGCATGGGGCACGGCCAGGACCACCGGTGCGCCACTGCGCCGGGTGAGCGAGAATGCCGGCGCGCCGTTACCGCCGGGAATCGATCCACCACCTTGCGGCGCCGAATCGGTGCGGCGCGTTACCGTGTCAGCCATCGACGCTAGCTGGCGGCGAATGGCGCGTGTGTCAAAGCTGGCCACGGCGGAATTTCTACAAGATTCGTAAAGCTCCTGGGCGTAAGAGGGCCGTTCACCCGCCGAGAACAATACCGAGGGCCGACCATGATCCGCATCCTGCTTGCCGAGGACGACGAGGCGATGCGCACTTATCTGACGCGCGCGCTCGAAAACGCCGGCTACTGGGTGGCAGCCGTCGATCGCGGGACCAGGGCCCTGCCGCTGCTCGAGACCGAAGAGTTCGACCTTTTGCTGTCGGACATCGTGATGCCCGAAATGGACGGCATCGAGCTGGCCCAGCGCTGCGCCGAGATGAGCCCCCACACCCGCGTGATGTTCATCACCGGGTTCGCGGCGGTGACGCTCAAGGCCAGCCGCGAGGCGCCGCGCGCCAAGATGCTGTCCAAACCGTTCCACCTCAAAGACCTGGTGATGGAGATCGAACGCATCTTCGAGGACGTGCAAACCGCGTCGCTCTGAGCCCTTGAAAAAGGGGGCGGCGGCGGTTAACTGCGCGGCCTGCCGGACGGTGCGGGCGTATAGCTCAGTGGTAGAGCACTATGTTGACATCGTAGGGGTCGCAAGTTCAATCCTTGCTACGCCCACCATCCGGGCCACCAGCTGAAGGCGTCGCGCGAGCGGCGCCTTTTTTGCGTTTGCAGCCGGTCCCTTAGTCGGGTTCGGGCGTTTCCCCTGTGATGACTTGCCAAGCGCGATGACTAACCAAGCGGCCGGGCCGCGCATAAATGCCATCGCCACCGCGGTCCCCACGACCGAATGCGACGCCAGTTACCAGACCTGGGCGCAAGGCCAGCTCGCTGGCAAGCGCGAAGCCGCGCTGCTCGAACGGATGCTGCAGCGCTCGGGCATCGGCCACCGCTTCACGGTGCTGTCGGACGCGGATGCGAACCAGGCGCAAGGCAGCTTCTATGGCGGCGACGAACCTCCCGGGACCGGCGCAAGGATGGCGGTCTATGCCCGCGAGGCGCCTGAACTGGCGCTCGCCGCGATCGGGCGCTTGGCGCATCTCGGCGAAATCACTCACATGGTGCTCGCGAGCTGCACCGGGTTTACTGCTCCCGGTCTCGATCAGGTGCTCGCGCGGCGCCTCGGTCTGGCCGCCACGGTCGAGCGGGTCGTGATCGGCTTCATGGGCTGCTACGCCGGCGTCACCGCGCTCCGCACCGCGGCCCATATCGTCCGCTCGGATCGTGCCGCGCGGGTGCTGGTCGTGGCGGTGGAGCTGTGCTCGCTCCATCTCCAGCCAACCGACCGGATCGAGCGGCTGATGGCGATGGCCCAATTCGCCGATGGCGCCGCCGCCGCGCTGGTCACCGGCCAGGGCGCGGGCCTGGCGCTGGGCGAAGGCCTGTCGCTGACGCTCGAGGACAGCCACGAACTGATCACCTGGACGATCGGTGATACCGGGTTCGCGATGGAGCTGTCGGGTGAAGTGCCCGGACGATTGGCGGACGCCCTCGCCCAGCCACCGGTCGCGCGCGCGGTCACCGGCGGGGCCGGCATCGAGGCGATCGAGGCGTGGGCAGTCCACCCCGGCGGTCGCTCGATTATCGACGCGGTCGAGCGCGGCCTGGGCTTGCCGCCCGA
The DNA here is from genome assembly GCA_039927815.1 of Croceibacterium sp. Classification (GTDB taxonomy): domain Bacteria; phylum Pseudomonadota; class Alphaproteobacteria; order Sphingomonadales; family Sphingomonadaceae; genus Croceibacterium_A. The sequence continues at coordinate 2,234 of JBDSUJ010000081.1, forward strand.
AAAACTCGTCGCCTCGCGCGCGGTGCTGCAGGACTACGGCAACATGTCGTCCGCGACGGTGATGTTCGTGCTGCAGCGGCTGATGGAGCACCATCCCGCAAGCGGCGTGGCGCTGGCGTTCGGGCCAGGGCTGGCGATGGAAGGGCTGCGGTTCGGCTGGACCGCGGGCGAGGATCATGGCGCCGCTGCTGGCTGAACGGCGCATCGCCGACGAGCTGATGGACGATCCCGCGCTCGATCCGGGCACGTATCGGGCCGTGCTGGCGGATCTTGCCAGGGTCAACACGGTGACTTTGGCGCGCCGTCCCACGCTGGCGTTCGTCCGCCGCGCGGTCGGCCGGCGCAAGGCTTTCCGCCTGCTCGACGTGGGCTTCGGCGACGGCGACATGCTGCGCGCAATCGCCCGCTGGGCGCAGCGTCGCGGCATCGCGCCCGAGCTGACCGGCATCGACCTCAATCCGCGTAGCAAGTTCGCCGCCGAACGCGAACCGGGCGCGCTGCCGATCCGGTATCTGACTGGCGATTTCGCCGATCTGGCGGGGCAGGAATGGGACTGCGTCATCTCCAGCCTCGTCGCGCACCATATGAGCGAGCCGGAGCTGGTGACCTTCCTCCGCTTCATGGAAGCCGAAGGGGGCGCGGGTTGGTTCGTCAACGATCTCGACCGCCACCCGCTTGCTTATGCTGCATGGCCGCTGCTGGCGCGCGCGGCGGGTTGGCACCGGATCGTGCGGCTCGACGGGCACACCTCGATCGCGCGCAGCTTTCGCACGGCGGAATGGCACGCGCTGCTCGGCCGCGCCGGGATCAGCGCGGCGCGGGTCACCCGGCAATTCCCGTTCCGACTGTGCGTCGAGCGGCTGCGGTGACGGCCCCGCTGGTCCTCGGCGCCGGGCCGGCCGGGTGCGCGGCGGCGATCGTGCTCGCCGAAGCGGGCGCGGCGCCGACCCTGCTCGACCGTGATACCGAAGTCGCAGACGCGCTGTGCGGCGGATTTCTCAGCTGGCGCACCGCCGCACGGCTGGGGTCGCTCGGGATCGATCCCGCGACGCTCGGCGCCCATCGCGTACACACCCTGGCGCTGTTCGCCGGCCGGCGGACCGCCGCGTTCGCGCTGCCCGCCCCCGGTTACGGCCTGTCACGCCGCGTACTCGACACCGAGCTGCGCACCCGCGCGCTCGGGGCCGGCGCCACGCTCGCGATCGACACCGCGCGCGGCATCGAGGGGGACACAGTGATTGGCCGTAAACGCGACTGGCGCGGCGACGGTTTGTTCCTCGCCGCCGGCAAGCATGACGTTCGCGGCCATCTGCGCCCGCGCACCGCGCGCGATCCCGCGGTCGGGCTGCGCCTCCGGCTCCCGCCAGACGCCGCGCGCCAGCGCCTGCTTGGCGGACGCATCGAGTTGCACTTGTTCGCTGGCGGCTATGCCGGGATCGTGGTGCAGGAAGGCGGCGCCGCGAATGTCTGCCTGGCGGTCCGCAAGTCGCGCCTCGCCGGCGACCCCGCCGAACTGCTGGCCCGGCTGGCGGACGAGAACCCCGCGCTGGGCGAACGGCTGGGTGACGACTGGCGCGGCGTGCGTTGCGAAACCATCGGCGCGGTGCCCTACGGCTATCTCGCCCGCGAAACCGCCGCCGGCCTGTTCCGCGTCGGCGACCAAGCGGCGGTTATCCCCTCGCTTGCCGGTGAAGGCATCGCCATCGCGCTCACCAGCGGCGCGCTTGCCGCGCGCGCGTGGCTGACGGGCGGCCCCGCCGCCGCGCCGGCTTTCCAGCGTGCGTTCGCCGCCCTCGCCCAGGGGCCGGTGCGGACCGCGGCGCTGGCCTGGCACCTGGCCGAGAACCGCGCCCTCGCCCGGTTCGGCGTGGCGTTGGCGGGGCACGTGCCGCCGGTGGTCGGCTGGCTGATGCGGGCAACCCGGCTGGACGCCGCCGGCTCGCTTGCGCCGGTCCCGTCCGCTTCGTAAGGGACGCGCATTCTCTCCCGCACAGGATACCCAAATGGCGAAGATCAAGGTCGTGAACCCCATCGTCGAGATCGACGGCGACGAGATGACCCGGATCATCTGGCAGTGGATTCGCGAGCAGCTGATCCTGCCCTACCTCGACATCGACCTGAAGTATTACGACCTGGGCGTCGAGAAGCGCGACGAGACCGACGACCAGATCACCATCGATTGCGCCAATGCGATCAAGCAATACGGCGTGGGCGTCAAATGCGCGACGATCACGCCTGACGAAGCGCGGGTCGAGGAATTCCACCTCAAGGACATGTACAAATCCCCCAACGGGACGATCCGCAACATCCTGGGCGGCACCATCTTTCGCGAACCGATCGTGATCTCAAACGTGCCCCGGCTGATCCCGGGCTGGACCGACCCGATCGTGGTCGGCCGCCATGCGTTCGCGGATCAGTACAAGGCGACCGATTTCCGCGTGCCCGGGCCGGGTAAGCTGCGCCTGGTGTTCGAAGGTGACGATGGTCAAGTGATCGACCGCGAAGTGTTCACTTACCCATCGTCGGGCGTGGCGCTGGCGATGTACAACCTCGACGATTCGATCCGCGACTTCGCCCGGTCCAGCTTCAACTACGGGCTCGACCGCGGCTGGCCGGTTTACCTTTCGACCAAGAACACCATCCTCAAGGCCTACGATGGCCGCTTCAAGGATCTGTTCGAGGAAGTGTTCAACACCGAAGGCTTCAAAGAGAAATTCGCCGCCGCCGGCATCACTTATGAGCATCGGCTGATCGATGACATGGTCGCCTCCGCGCTCAAGTGGAGCGGCAAGTTCATCTGGGCGTGCAAGAACTACGACGGCGACGTCCAGTCGGACCAAGTCGCGCAAGGCTTCGGGAGCCTAGGGCTGATGACTTCGGTGCTGATGACGCCCGACGGCAAGACGGTCGAGGCCGAGGCCGCGCACGGCACCGTCACCCGCCATTACCGCCAGCACCAGCAGGGCAAGGCGACCAGCACCAACCCGATCGCCAGCATCTTCGCGTGGACCCGCGGGCTGATCTACCGCGGCCGGTTCGACAATACGCCCGAGGTGGTGAAGTTCGCCGAGACTCTCGAGCGGGTGTGCATCGCGACTGTCGAGAGCGGCAAGATGACCAAGGACCTCGCGCTGCTGATCGGCCCCGACCAGGCGTGGATGACCACCGAGCAGTTCTTCGCCGCAATCGTCGAAAACCTTGAGACCGAAATGGCGACCTGGGCGACCGCCGACGCTTAAGCTTCCGGCGACCGCACCCGCTCGCGGCGCACGCCAAGGCCGATGATGCGGCCCGGAATGCGGCGCAGCAGCGGCACCCGATTGAGCAGCCTGATCGGCCACGGCGCGCGTGTGATCGGCGCCCCCGACAGGACCCGGCCGATGACCGCGTCCTGCGCTGCCTTCTGGACTGCCTGGATCACCCGCGTCGGCAGCAGGCGGCGTGCCTGAACCTTGTGCAGCAGCAGGTCCGGGTTCTCGCCCCGCGCCAAGGGGCCGGCGAGGACGCTGGCGGCGGCGACCGCGTCCTGAATCGCCAAGTTGATGCCGACCCCGCCAATCGGGCTCATCGCATGCGCCGCGTCGCCGATCGCCAGCAATCCCGGACGATGCCAGGTGTCGAGCCGGTCGAGCGTGACTTCCAGCAAATGCAAGTCGTCCACGCTGTCGACGCCGCGCGTCAGATCGAGATCGGGGAACAGTGCTTGCAACTGGCTGCGCAGCCATGCCAGCCCGCGCGCCTTGACCTCCTCGGCAGCACCTTTGGGGATGAGAAACGCGACCTGCCAGTAAGTCCGCCGGTCGATCAGCACCGCCATGCGGCCGGTGCCAACCGCCCCGCGCAACTTGCCACCCGCATTGTCGGTCTTCTCCATCCGGAACCAGAACACGTCCATCGGCGCGCCAAACGTGGTGACCGGCAGCAGATCGCGGGACCGCACCAAAGACGCGCGACCATCGCACATCAGCACAAGTCGCCGAGCCCGCAGCTCACTGCCATCGGCCAGGCGAACGCCCGCAACGCGGCCCTCCTCCTCGATCACGCCGACCACTTCAGCCACCATCTCGAGCGCGAAAGTCGGAAACGCGGCCGCTTCGTCGCGCAGGAAATCGAGGAATTCCCATTGCGGCATCATCGCGATGAACGGCGCGGGCGTGTTGAGGTGCGACAGGTCGCCGATTGTGAAATCGTGCCCGGCAACGCGGATTTCGGCGCTTTGTACCTTGTCGTGCGGGCGTTCCAGAAACCGTCCGAGCATCCCCAGCTGATCGAGGATCTCCATGGTCGACGGGTGAACCGTGTCGCCGCGGAAATCGCGAAAGAAGTCGGCGTGCTTTTCCAGCACTGTCACGCGCACGCCGGCGCGGGCGAACAACAGAGCCGCCATCATCCCGGCTGGGCCGCCGCCGACAACGAGGACATCGGCGCCAACAACCGCGGTTGCGACGCTCATGCGCGGTCTGACATAAGTGGAAAATGCATGGAGCCGCCCCCTTGTCGCCGATGATGTCCGATGCGCTGGTGATCCTGGGCGCAGCGGGGATCGTCATACCCGTATTCGCGCGGTTCCGCATCACCCCGGTAATCGGGTTCATCCTGGTGGGCGTGCTGTTCGGCCCCTATGGCCTCGGCCGGCTCGTGCCGCAGGCGCCGTGGCTGTATTACGTGACCATCACCGATGCCAAGGGCCTCGCGCCGTTTGCCGAATTCGGGATCGTCCTGCTGCTGTTCACCATCGGGCTGGAGCTGTCGTTCAACCGCCTGTGGGCGATGCGGCGGCTGGTGTTCGGCCTGGGTGCGATCGAGCTGGTAGTCAGCGCCGCGTTGCTGGCGGGCGTGCTGATGCTGCTGGGCCAGGCGGGCGGCGGCGCGCTCGCGCTGGGCCTGGCGCTGGCGCTGTCGTCGACCGCGCTGGTGCTGCCGATCGCCGGCACCCACACCCCGGTCGGGCGCGCCGCGCTGTCGATGCTGCTGTTCGAGGATATCGCGCTGGTCCCGATCATCTTCATCCTCGGCGCGCTCGCGCCCTATGCCAAAGACGAGGGGCTCGACGGTCTGATCGGTACCCTGTGGCAAGGCGCGCTGGTGATCGCGGTCATGCTCGTCGTCGGCCGAATCGCGCTGCCCCGGCTGTTCGCGCAGGCGGCCCGGACCAAGAGCCCCGAGCTGTTCCTCGCCGCCAGCCTGCTGGTGGTGATCGGCGCCAGCCTGGCGACTGGCGCGGTCGGCCTGTCGCCGATCGTCGGCGCGTTGCTGGCGGGCCTGCTGATCGCCGAGACCGAATACTATTCCGAAGTCGAAGGGATCATGGAGCCGTTCAAGGGTCTCGCCCTGGGGATCTTCCTGATCACCGTGGGCATGGAAATTAACCTCGCCACGATCCTCGCCAATCTGGGCGAGCTGGCCATCGCTGTGGTGGCGGTGCTGGCGGTGAAGGCGCTGGTGACCTTCACCGCGCTGTCAGTGATGGGCGCCCGCCGCGGGCTGGCGACCGAAGCCGGAATCATGATGGCAAGCCCCTCGGAAACCACCCTGATCGTGCTGTCGGCGGCCACCACCGCGCTGCTGATCCAGCCCGAAACGGCGCAGTTCTGGCAGATCGTCACTGCGATCGGCCTCACTGTCACGCCGGGGCTGGCATGGCTCGGCCGGATACTCGGCCGCCAGGTCGAGCCGGCTACGACCGCACCGGACGCGGCTCTGGATGCCAGCGAACCGCGCACCATTATCGTCGGGTGCGGGCGCGTCGGTCGGCTGGTGGCGGAAATGCTGGTGCGCCACGGCTTGCCCTATGTGGCGGTCGATTCCGACAGCGACCTCGTGCTGGGCGCGCGGCGTGACGGGATCAACGCGGTGTTCGGCAATGCCGCGCGGCTGTCCGCGCTCGACCGGCTGGGCATCGCCACCGCGCCGGCAGTGGTGCTGACGATGGACGAGCCGGTGCTGGCTCAGCGGATCGCACGCAAGCTGCGCCTCGCGTATCCGGACCTGCCGATCGTCGCGCGGGCCCGTGACACCTATCACGCGGCCGAGCTGTACCGGGTCGGCGCCAGCACCGCGGTGCCCGAGACGCTCGAGGCCTCGCTGCAACTATCGGAAGCCGTGCTGGTCGAGCTGGGCCAGCCGATGGGTCCGGTGATCGCCTCGATCCACGAAAAGCGCGACGAGTTCCGCGAGCGCATTCGTGAGGGCGCCGCGCTCGATTACAAGCCCAAGCTGCGGACCACCTCGGCCGACGGGTCAAGGACCGATCAGGCGGCTCGCCCGTTATTGTAATCGAAGGAGAGCCACAATGAACGATCCGCACCAGCCGACCGACCCGGCCAAGCTCAAGCCAAAGCAGGAAACCGGCGAGCAATTCGGCTCGATCAAGCATCCCCAGCGGCCCGAAAATCAGCCCGACGGCCGCAGCGACACGCCGCGCGGCAGTGAAACCGATACCCGCGGCGCAAGCGGCCGCCGGCGCTAACTCACCGCTTCGGCGGCCAGCGCGGTCCTGACCGCGGCGAGCGCCTCGTCCGCCTTGTCGCCGTCGGGGCCGCCGCCTTGGGCCATGTCGGGCCGCCCGCCGCCGCCCTTGCCCCCCAGCGCTTCGACGCCTGCGCGGACCAGTTGAACTGCATCGATCGTGCCCAGCAGATCGCCGGTCACGCCCACCGCCAATGCCGCCCGCCCGTCGTTGACCGCGACAATCGCCGCCACGCCCGAGCCGAGCCGCTGCTTGGCTTCGTCAAGCAGCCCGCGCAGCTCGCCCACCGCCATGCCGTGGAGCACCTGGCCGGAGAAGTTCACCCCGCCGATATCCTCGTCGGCCGCGTGAGGCGAATTTCCGCCTCCACCGCCGAGCGCCAGCTGCTTCTTCGCTTCGGCCAATTCGCGTTCGAGCCGCTTGCGCTCGTCCATGAGCGCGGCGACCCGCGCCTCCACGTCCTCCGGCGCGGTGCGCAGCGCTCCGGCGATCGCCTTGAGCGCGTCCTCGCGCGCGACCAGCCAGCGACGCGCGGCCTCGCCGGTCAGCGCTTCGATGCGCCGCACGCCCGAGCTGACCGCGCCTTCTGCGACGATTCTTAGAAGACCGATATCGCCGGTGGCGCGGACATGGGTGCCGCCGCACAGTTCGACCGAGTAATTGCGCCCGCCGTCTCCCGCCCGGCCCATGCTCAGGACGCGCACTTCGTCGCCGTACTTCTCCCCGAACAGCGCCATCGCGCCGGCCGCGACCGCGTCGTCGGGCGTCATCAGCCGGGTGCCGACTTCGGCGTTGTGGCGGATCTCGGCGTTGACGTCGGCTTCGACCGCGGCGATCTCGTCCACGGTCAGCGGCTTGGGATGCGAGAAATCGAACCGCAGCCGGTCTTCGGCCACCAGCGAACCCTTTTGCGTGACGTGCTCGCCCAGGTGATGGCGCAGCGCGGCGTGGAGCAATTGCGTGGCGGAATGGTTGGCGCGGATGCGGTCGCGCCGCTCGGCATCGATCGCGAGGTGGATCGTGTCGCCGACCGCGATGCGACCAGCGCCGACCGTGCCGTGATGTGCGTGGAGCCGGCCAAGCGGCTTGGTGGTGTCGGTCACCGCGATCCGCAGGCCGTTTTCGCCGCTGATCGCTCCGGTATCGCCCATCTGGCCACCGCTCTCGCCGTAGAACGGCGTCTGGTTGACCAGCACGATCACCGCGCTGCCGGCCTCGGCACTGGCGACTTCCGTGCCGTCGACCACCAGCGCAACCACCCGGCCTTCGCCGCTGGTGGTGGCGTAGCCGGTGAACTCGGTTGCTCCTTCGCGCTCGGCGATGTCGAACCACAGCTCGCCCTCGGCCGCCTGGCCGGAGCCTTTCCACGCCGCGCGCGCGGCCGCTTTTTGCTGCGCCATCGCTGCGTCGAACCCGGCGCGATCGACGGTGATCCCGCGCGGCCGCAACGCGTCCTCGGTCAGGTCATAGGGAAAGCCGAACGTGTCATAGAGCTTGAACGCAGTCGCGCCGGGCAGGCGGTCGCCCTGGGCCAGACCGCCGGTCGTCTCGTCGAGCAGGCGCAACCCGTTGGCGAGCGTCTGGCGGAATCGGGTCTCTTCGCGCTCGAGCACTTCCTCGATCAGCGGCTGGGCCCGGACCAGTTCGGGATAGGCCTGGCCCATCTCGCCAACCAGCGTCGGCACCAGTCGGTGCATCAACGGGTCCCGGGCGCCGAGCAGGTGCGCATGGCGCATGCCGCGGCGCATGATCCGCCGCAGGACATAGCCGCGCCCTTCGTTCGACGGCAGCACGCCATCGGCGATCAGGAAGCTGGTCGAGCGCAAATGATCGGCAATCACGCGGTGGCTGGCCTGCGCGTCACCGCCCGGCCCTTCGGCGGCGCGGGACCCGGCGAGCTCGGTGCTGGCGGCGATCAGATGGCTGAACGTGTCGGTATCGAACACGTTGTACACGCCCTGCAGCACCGTCGCGATCCGTTCCAGCCCCATGCCGGTGTCGATGCTGGGCCGGGGCAGATCGCCCACGATCTGGTCGTGTTCCTGCACATACTGCATGAACACCAGGTTCCAGATCTCGACGAAGCGGTCGCCATCCTCGTTGGGCGATCCGGGCGGTCCCCCGGCGATGGACGGGCCGTGGTCCCAGAAGATTTCCGAGCAAGGACCGCACGGGCCATCGGAGCCCATCGCCCAGAAGTTGTCCTTGGTGGCGATGCGGATGATCCGCTCGTCGGGCAGGCCGGCGATCTTCTTCCACAAGTCCCACGCTTCGTCGTCGGTGTGATAGACGGTCACGCTGAGACGGTCGGCGGCGAGGCCCAGCTCGCGCGTGACCAGGCCCCACGCCAGCTCGATCGCGCGCTCCTTGAAGTAATCGCCGAAGCTGAAATTGCCGAGCATCTCGAACAGCGTCAGGTGGCGCGCGGTATAACCGACGTTGTCGAGGTCGTTGTGCTTGCCCCCCGCGCGGACGCATTTCTGGCTGCTGGCGGCGCGCGGTGCGGGCGGGGTCTCGAGCCCGGTAAAAACATTCTTGAACGGCACCATGCCGGCGTTGACGAACATCAGCGACGGGTCGTTATACGGCACCAGCGGCGCCGACGGCATGACCTGGTGGCCGTTGGCGGCGAAGTAATCGAGGAACGCGCGCCGGATATCGTTGGTCGATTGCATGGCCTGGGACTTAAGCACCGCCCGCGCGAGCGGCAAGCCGGTTAAGGCGTTTACTGTGCGCGGTCAGCGGATGCCGGAACGCGCACCGCCAGCGCCAGCGGCATGATCTCGAACGTCAGCGGCAACGTCATGCGTTCAACCTCGCCATCGAACGCCACGTCGATCGCACCGCTGCCTTCGATCTCGACGGTGCGTGCTTCGGCCAGCGCGGCGAAATCCTGCTCCGGGTGGGCCAGACCCACCAGCGCGCGCAAGGCGAACGCGATCAGCGCCAGCGGGCCCTTGTCATCGACCGCGAACAGCGAAAGCACGCCATCGGTCAGGCTGTTACGCTCGCCCACCTGGCCCGCTTCGAGCGAATAGCGGTTGTTGCCGATAAACAGCAGCGGCGTGCGCAAGCTCTGGCGCTTGCCATCGACCACCAGGCACAGCGGCCGGGCGCGGAGATGGCGCAGGACATGCCAGGTGGCGGGGATCGTCCCCAGCCACTTGGGCCCGGCGCGCCGGTCGCGTTCGCGCACCAGCCGGGTGTAGAGCCCGATCGAGGCATTATTGACGAACACCCGGCCATTGCCCCGGGCAAGATCGATGCGCGTGGTGCTGCCCTGCGCCGCGACCTTGGCGGCTTCCGCCAGCTCGAGCGGAATACCCAGCTGACGCGCCAGGTGATTGCGGGTGCCGAGCGGGAGCACGGCGAGTGTCCGGTCGTGCTCGGCGAGTTCGGCGGCGGCCGCGCCTTGCGTCCCGTCGCCCCCGCCCACCGCAACGACCGGCGCGGTCAGGCCGGACACCCTGTCCTTGATCGCGCCGCCATCGACCAGGTGCAAGTCAATCGGGCAGCCGGCGGCGGCAAACGCAGCGGTTACCTCGTCGGTCAGCTTGTCACCGAGCTTGTCCGCCGTGCCCCCGCCGCGATTGATGACAACCGGGAGCGGTCCCTCAGTCATGCCTTGCGTCCGGTAACGAGCCACGCGGCGCCGCGCAGGCTGACGATATTCTCGAACCGGTTGCGCTCCGCGAGGTCGCGGATTCGATCGAG
>JBDSUJ010000082.1:0-45890 GCA_039927815.1 Croceibacterium sp.
CGCTGGTGATCCGCCCGTACATCGCCGCGCTCACCCCGGCCCGGCTGTTTACCGTGATGGCGGTCGGCATGGCCGGCGTCGCCGGGACGATTCTTGCCGCTTACGCCGGGCTACTCGGTCCGAAATACCTGCCGTACCTGCTCGCCGCCGCATTCATGTCCGCGCCGGGGGGGATCCTGATGGCCAAGATCATCATGCCGGACGAGGACGACGCGCCCGATGACGAGGGTCGAATTGCGCTGCCCAAGGGCCGGATCAGCGCCGAGGGCCCCGCCGCGATCACCGAGGGCGAAGTGCCGCACGAAGTAGTGGTCGCCGATGCTGAGCACCACTTCGACGAAGCTGGCCGCGCGGCGAACCTGATCGAAGCCGCCGCGCAGGGTGCGCAGACCGGGGTCAAGCTGGCGGTCGCGGTCGGAGCGATGGTGCTGGCGTTCGTCGCGCTGGTGGCGCTCGCCAACGGCCTGCTTGGGTGGGCAGGGGGGCTGTTCGGCTATCCGCAATTGTCGTTCCAGGGCGTGCTCGGGTGGGTGTTTGCGCCGGTCATGTTCCTGCTCGGCATCCCGTGGCGCGAAGCCGTCACCGCTGGCGGCCTGTTCGGTACCAAGATCGTGCTCAACGAATTTGTCGCGTTCATCGACCTTGGGCAGATGACGGCGGTGCAGCTGAGTGACCGCAGCCGGGCCATCGTCACGTTCGCACTGTGCGGGTTCGCCAATTTCAGCTCGATCGCGATCCAGCTGGCAGTGACCGGGGGCCTGGCGCCCAACCAGCGCCCGGTAATTGCCCGGATGGGCCTGCGCGCGCTCGCCGCCGGTTCGCTCGCCAACTTGATGAGCGCGGCGCTGGCGAGCCTGTTCATGGCCTGATATTGGCGTCCCATGACTGACATCGCATCGGTATCGCTGGCGCGGCCGCTCGAAGAATTCTCCGAAGAGCTGAGCGAATCTTTCGAGGAATTCGGCTTTGCAATCGTGCGGGACCACGGCGTGCCGCAGGCGCTGATCCAGGACGCCGAGGCCAGGGCCAAGGCGTTCTTCGCGCTGCCCGAAGCGGTCAAGCTCACCTACAAGGTTGCGGGCGGCGGCGGGGCGCGCGGCTACACCCCGTTCGGTGTCGAAACCGCGAAGGGCGCTGCGGCGCGCGACCTGAAGGAATTCTGGCACGTCGGGCGCGAGCTGCCCACGGGCGATCCGCTCGAACAGTTCATGGCGCCGAATGTGTGGCCGAACGAAGTTGAGGGCTTCCGCGAGACCTTCGAGGAGCTCTACGCCAGCCTCGAGTCCTCCGGCCTGCGCATCCTCTCGGCGATTGCGCTGCACCTCGGTCTGCCCGAGCATTACTTCGACGCGACCGTCGACAAAGGCAACTCGGTGCTGCGGCTGCTGCATTATCCGCCGGTTTCCGAAGCGGCGGAAGGCGAAATCCGCGCCGCCGCGCACGAGGACATCAACACCATCACCCTGCTGTTGGGGGCCGAGGAAGCCGGCCTGCAGCTGCGCGCCCGCGACGGGACATGGAAGTCGGTCTCGCCGCCTCCGGGCGCGCTGGCGGTCAACATCGGCGACATGCTCCAGCGGCTTACCGCGGGACGGATGCGTTCGACCACGCACCGGGTGGTCAACCCGGTCGGCCCGGCAGCGCGACGGGCGCGCTATTCGATGCCGTTCTTTCTCCATTTCCGCCCCGACTTCGTGATCGATCCGGAGAAGGAGCTAGGGGTTGCGCGCACGGAAGACCCGATCACCGCACACGAATATCTCGAAGAACGCCTGCGTGAGATCAAGCTGGTTTAGGCCAGCTTCGCTTCCTCCAGTTTTACCAGCCGCCACAGCGTTTCAGTTACCGGCGCGGCCACACCGGCTGCGCGCCCGGCCTCGACAATCGCGCCGTTGATCGAATCTACCTCGGTGCGGCGGCCCGCCTTCACGTCCTGCAGCATCGAGGCTTCGTGGTTGGCGTGGTCGGTGACCGACACCTCGGTCAAGTCGTGGATCGGCTTGGCTTCGATCAGCACGCCGCTGGCGCGGGCGACCGCGACGCCTTCCTCGACCACCGCAGCGTACAGCGCGCGGCTCTCACCATGCGATCCGAGGAAGCCCGGCGTGCGCAAGGTCAGCGCGCAGAGCGAGTTCATTGCCGCGTTGAAGATCGCCTTCGACCAGATCGCGGCCTGGATGTCGGGATCGAGCGCGGCGGGCAGGCCGCCTGCGGTAAGCCGCTCCGCCACTTGCCGCGCGAACGCGGGATCGCCACCGAACGCGGGGTACAGCTTTGACCCTCCGTCGCCGTGGCTGCGGACCCGGCCGGGTCCGACGAGGTCGGCGGGCAGGGTGCTGGCCCCGATCAGGACCCGCTCCGGCGCGGCATGCGCGGCCAGGCGCCTGTCATTGCCGAGACCGTTTTGCAGGCTGAGCAGCCACGTCTCTGGCCCGATCGCGGCGGCGATCCCCGCCAGGGCGCTATCGGTGTGAAAGGTCTTGGTGAACACCACCACCAGGTCGGCGCGGTCGTGGACCTCTTCGGGCAGCCGCGCGGCGATCGGCAGCAGTTCGGTGCCGGAGCGCAATTCCAGCTCGAGCCCCCGCTGGTTGATCGCCGAAATGTGCTCGCGGTTGACGTCGACCAGCGCCACGTTCGCACCCGCGCGATTCAGCGCCGCCCCGTAAAGACAACCCATCGCGCCCGACCCGAGGATGATCACGTTCATTGGGCATCGTCCTCCAGCAGCTGCGCGCCCAGCAAAGTAAGCACCTTGACGTCGATCACCACCCCGGCGACGCGCCGTTCCGCCGTGAACGCCGCCACGCTGGCAAGCGGCACCCGGTGCACCACGATGTCTTCGTGTGCCGTCCCTCCGCCTTCGCCGATGCGGGTCAGGCCGGTGGCCTTGACCAGGGTGAACGTTTCGCTGAGCATTCCAGGGCTCGAACAGAACTCGCCGACGACCTCCCAGTGGGCGGCGGCATAGCCCGTTTCCTCCGCCAGCTCCCGCGTGGCGCTGGCAATAGCGTCCTCGGTCTCGGTTCCGGTTTCGTCACCGATCAGGCCCGCGGGAAGTTCAAGGCAGCGCGCACCCAGTGGTACGCGATACTGTTCGACCAGGATCACGTCGCCTCCGTCGATCGCCAGGATCACCGCAGCGCCGACGAAGTTTTTGCGAGACGCATATTCCCACCGCCCACGACGCCTGGCTTCGACGAACTTGCCGGACCACTCGGTCACTTCGGGGGCGTCGGCATCGGGGGGAAGGGTGCGGATGTTCACCGCAACGCGCCTACAATTCGATGAGGCGGTCTGGCAACTCGTTCACATCGTCCTCGGCGCGCGGGAAATGCTCTGCCAACACCACGCCGACTTTGCCGACCGCGGCGATCATGCCGTCGGCGAGCCGGCCGTGTTTCACGTCGGCGAGCAGCACCGCCATCGCCTCGCCCCACGTCTCGGGCGCGACCTTGCCGGCGATGGCCTGGTCGGCAACGATCTGCGCGCGCCGTTCACGCAGCGAGACGTAGATCAGGATGCCCGTGCGACCATGCGTTCGCCGTTCGGCGCCGACCTTGAACAGATCGATTGCGCGGTCGCGGCTGCGGTGAGTCTTGATCGGGCCGGGGACGAGCAGGAACTTGAGCGGAGGCCACAGCTGGATCAGCCACATGCCGAGGAACTTCAGCACCGCGACAATCAGCGCGATGGCGAATATCTCGCGCGCGGTCCACTCGTGCGCCCAGTTGCCGAGGACCCGGTCGAATAGTCCGAGGTAGAAATCAGGCCACAGCGTGAGGACGAGGAGCGCGGTAAAAGCAATGGCCGCGGCCCATGCCAGCGCCACGTCTGAATACCCGTCGGAGCGTTCGGCCACCACGGTCACGATCTCGCCTGCGGTATTACCCTCAGCGGCCGCGACCGCCGCGGAAACGCGATCATGGTCCGTCTCGCTCAGGCGCTGGATCACCATGATCCGCTCGCCCCGCCGCCGCTGAAACCGCCGCCACCGCCACCAAATCCGCCGAAGCCGCCGCCTCCCCCATCGCCAAACCCGCCGCCGCCACCGCTTGAGCGGCCGCTGTTCATCGCGGCATTAAGCGCGCCCCACATAATGACATTGCCGATCCCGCTCCCGCCGCCCCCGAAGGCCCGCCCGCCGCGCCGGCGTGAGGCCAGCATCGTGAAGAACAGGATCAGCACGACCCAGAAGATCACCCCGGCAATCGCGGGGCTTGCCTGCCCGCTTGCATGCGCCTGGCGTGCCTGCTCGGCCTCGGCGATGGCTTTAGCCTGTGCGGGATCCATGTTGAGCTGCTTGATGATTGCATCGGTGCCGGCGACGATACCGCCGGACATGTCGTTCGCCTTGAAGCGCGGCACCACCACGTCGCGGATGATGCGGCCAGACATGATGTCGGTCATCCGGTCATCGAGGCCGCGCGCATTCTCGATTCGCAGCTTGTGCTCGGCGGGGGCAACCAGGAACAGCACGCCGCTTTCGGTCTCCTTGCCGCCGATGTCCCACGCTCGCGCAAGCTGGTTGGCGAAAGGTTCGATCTCCTCGCCATCGAGCGTCGGCACGGTCGCGACGATGACCGCCCGCCCGGTCGACTGGTTGTAAGCCCGCAGCCGTGCATCGAGCGTGGCCTCGTCTGCCGGGGTGATGACGTTGGCGCCATCATACACCGGGCCCGCGGGGCGGGCGGGAAGTTGCGGCAGGGCCGCTGCCGGCGCGCCCGTTAGCGCGGCCAGCAGCGCCAGCCAGGCAAGGATCAGGCGCACCGGTATGCCGCGCTTACTGGCCAACCGCGGTGCTGGTCGCAGCCGGGGCGTTGTCGTTCGCGCCGGCGTTGGCGGGCGGGGCCGAGCCGGGGGTAGCGCCGATGTTGTCGAGGTTGACCGTCGGCGCGGTCTGCGCTGCAGCGTTGGCGGTGAAGGGCACCATCGGCTTGGAGCCGTAGATCACCTTGGCCCCGATTGCCGCCGGGAACGTCCGGATCGTGGTGTTATACTCCTGCACGGCGACGTTGTAGCGTTCACGCGACGTGTTGATCCGGTTCTCGGTTCCTTCGAGCGCGGTCATCAGATCGGCGAAGCGGGCCTGACTCTGCAGCGTGGGGTAATTCTCGACAACCGTGCGCAGCTGGCCAAGCGCCTGGGTCAACTGGTTCTGGGCCGCCTGGAATTTCTGGAATTCAGCCGGGTTAGACAAGTCGTTGGTGGTGACGTTGATCGAGGTCGCGCGGGCGCGGGCCTCGGTCACGTTGGTGAGGATGGTGGTTTCGGATGCGGCGGCACCGCGCACGCTGGCGACCAGGTTGGGCACCAGGTCCGCTCGGCGCTGATAAGCGCTTTGCACGTCCGCCCACTTGGCCTTGGCGTTTTCTTCCGCCGTGGGAATCGAGTTCACACCGCAGGCGGCAAGGGTGAGCGCGAGGAGCGCAACCGCGGCGACGCGGATCGAGGACATCACGGACATGAGCTTGCATCCCTTCATTTTGCGCGGGGGTCGGTCCGCGCTGTGTTATCTAAATAGCACACGCGCGCCGTCATTCAAGCAGTCCTCTACGCGCTTGCCTTATGCGGTCCCGGGTGGTTCATTCCGGAGCCGGGGCGCGACGGGGAGGAATCACATGTTCCACGAGTTCAAAGCGTTCATCATGCGCGGTAACGTGCTCGATCTCGCGGTCGGCGTGATCATCGGCGCAGGCTTCGGAAAGATCGTCACTTCACTGACCGACGATATCATCATGCCGATAATCGGGCGCATGTTCGGCGGGCTCGACTTCTCGGATAAATACGTCGTCCTTAGCGGGTCGGTTGCGCCCGGCACGCCGCTCGCCGATGCGCGCAAGACCGGTGCCAACTTGCTCGCCTATGGCAGTTTCGTATCGGCTGTGATCGCATTCGTGATCCTGGCGTGGATCATTTTCCTGATCGTCAAGGCGGCCAACCGCGCGCTTCCGCCAAAGGTCGTCGTCGAGGTGGTCGCCGGACCCAGCGAGGCAGAACTGCTCGCCGAGATCCGCGACGAACTCCGCCGACGTCCGTGACGATGTCAGACACTTCACATTAATCGCAGGGGCCCTATATCAGTCATGCCGGTTTCGGCCGGCTATGGTGATAAATTGTACTGTGCAATAGGCGCAGCGGACCCGGGGGCAGTACCCGGCGGCTCCACCAAAAAGCGCGGCTTCTCTTGTTTGAAGAGGGGGCGTGTTTCCTGATGGGGCCGAACCAGGATCGACGTGTGTTGAAAGACAGTATTTTTGCCCGGGCTGAGTAACCCGTTCAAGGCTCAAAACCCACAAGTGCCAATGATAATCATGCACTCGCCATTGCCGCGTAACTGAGGGCCTCACGGCCTGATTTTACAAAGCTACAGCGCGGTTGGACCGACCGGGCAACAGAACGGATTCCAGCGGTTCGGGGGGCACCGGGCAACAGAAGTCCCCCACTTTCCTAAGTTTGCCGTACGGCAGTTTCCAAGGCATCCTTGGCAGCGCGCTCATGCTCGAGGCAGTCGAGAATCTTGGCGCCTGCCATGAAGACCGCCGCGGTACAGGCGAGAAACAAAAGCTTGCCGCCCCAGCCGGGATACTGAGTCAGGTAATGCGAGCCCCGCGCCGTGGCGCCGAGCGCCAGGGCGTAGATGATCGCGAAGGCTTCAAAGCGCGTCTTGATGACGAACAGCCTGGCGACTTTGGACAACATCGACGTGTTCTTCCCTGGTTCCGGCGCACTGTAATGGCCGTACCGGGCGCGGTGTTCCAGTGAATTAGCCGATTAACCGCCGCCCGGCGGCAAGTGTCCCGACCAGGCACAGATCACGCCAATCCCGACAGATCAAGCGCCTCAAGCAGCGACCATCGCGCGCGTTGCACCTCAGCCCCCAGCGCCGGGTTGCCCAATTCACGCGGATCGATCTGCTCCGGCCAGGATTTGCCAATAACCCGCGCAATAGCGTCGGCCCGGTGTTCGTCGAGCAAGAAACGCGGGTCCACCGCGGCAGCATCGGCCACAACGCGCAGCCGCAGGCAAGCCGGACCGCCGCCATTCGCCATCGATTGGGAAAGGTTGACCCGCAATACCCGGCGAATCGTCCCGTGGCCGGCCACGAGCTTGTCGAGGTATGCCCGCGCCGGGCCCTCGGCGTACGCTTCGTCGGGTACGATCAGGACCATGGAGCCGTCGGCCTCTGTCACCAGTTGCGCGTTGAACAAGTACGAGCGCACTGCTTCGGTGAGGCTGACGTCCGCTTCGCTAACGACGATGATGTCCGCCTGCGGCAAGTGCGCACGGATTGCCGCGTATAGCGCTTCGGGTTCTGCAAAGGCCCCTTCGTGCACCAGCAGGACGTGCGCGTTGGCAACCGCCACCACATCGTTGTGGAACGCGCCCGCGGCGATGGCGGCGGGGTTCTGTTGGGCGAACAGGACGTTCGCGATACCGTGCCGCCGGGCGATGGCGCGGCTTGCCTGCTCGTGCTGGCGCGCGGGAAACCCGCCGCCGTCCCGCCCAAAAACGAAAACCTCGAGGCCGGGCGCGTCGGGGGCTGGCGCGAGACGCAAGTGATTCGCCGCGCCCTCGTCACCGAAGGCGGGCGGAACCGGGCCATGGACCGCGAACGCAGGGTCGGCAAAAGCCAGTTGCAGCTGCCGCAGGGTATCGGGCCATTCCTGGCTGCGGTGCGGCATCGTCACCAGGTTGGCGACGGTCAAGTGGCAGCGACCGTCGGCTGTGTCGGGGGCGGGCGACACAGTCGCCGCATTGGCCGCCCACATTGCCGACGCCGACCACGCCGCCGCGATTACCGCAGGGTCTGCCGTGCGATCGGCCACGACCGCTTCGAGCCAAGCGGGATTGGGGCGCGGCGGGGGCACGAAGATGCCTTGCGTCAGGCCCAGCGAAAGCGCGGCCCGCATCTTTTCCAGCCCTTCCAGCGCGGCGGCACGCGGGTACGACACGGTGCCGGCATGCGCGGTGGCGGCGAGGTTGCCGGGACTGAGCCCGGCATAGTTGTGGGTCGGCCCGACAATTCCGTCGAAGTTGATCTCGACCAGCGTCACCGCGCGGCAGTCCACACCGTGGCACCGGGCGCCACGTCCAGCAGCCGCGCTGCCTGGGCATCGATGGCGATGCCGCCGTCGCCCGCCGCCGCGGTGCCGAAGCAGCTGTGGAACCCGGCCAGGTGGCCAGCGGCGAGGATAACCTTGTCCCCCTCGCGGGCGTCAATCCGCATGACAATCCGCGCGCGCGCGCCGGCTATGCTTTTCACTTTGTCGGTCTGCGCGGTCATCGTCGGCCCCCCGTCGAAGATGTCGAGATAGCCTTCGTACGCAAACCCCTCATCCTCGAGCATGCGCATCGCCGCACGGCCGCTCGGGTGCGGCACGCCGATCGCGCCGCGGGCACTTTCGCTCAGCATCGCGACGTAGACCGGATGCTTGGGCATCAAGTCAGCGATGAACTGGTTGCCGTTGATGGCGTTGAAATAATCGGCCTCCTGGAAACTCATCCCGAAGAAACGCCCAGCGACCCCGTCCCAGAACGGAGAGCCGCCGCGCTCGTCGTGAACACCGCGCAGTTCGGCCAGGATGCGGTCGGCAAAACGCGCGCGGTGCATGGCGATGAACAGATAGCGGCTGCGCGCCAGCAGCAGGCCCAATCCGCCGGCGCGCTCGCTCGGATGGAGGAACAGCCCGCCGACTTCACTGCAACCTTCGAGGTCGGTCGACAGGCCCAGCATCTCGGCCCGGACCGTGCGGTTCAATTCGCGCGAGTGCTGAGTGAGCGTGGTCAGGCGATAGGAGTAGAACGGCCACTGCTGCCCGACGCGGGTCATCATCTGGCAGGTGCCGCGAACGCTGCTGCTCGCCCCGCGGTCACTCTCGTCCCGTTCGAGCACAAGGACGAACTGATCGTCGCCGTGCGCGTTATCGTCGCGGCGGCAGGCCTCCTCCGCCCGCGCGAGCTTGTGGGCCAGCGCCGCGCGGTCGGCGGGCAGGTTGGTGAATCCCCCGCCGGTCAGCTTGGCCAACTCGTACAACGGTTCAAGATCGCCGCTGTGCGCCACCCGCAATCGAAAGCTCATTGCCGCATTCCTTTCGCGAGGTGCTTGCGCCGGCCGCAAGAACGTTGTTTCAAGTGCAACCAAATGCTTTGATACGACGGACCCTGTCAAACCGGGCCGCGCATGCGTAGGGCAAAATTCGCACCAAGGAGAGCGTTTGTGTCTGAACGGGTCGAGCGAAACGGGCTCAAAGTCGATACCGCCCTGGCGGATTTCATTGAGACCGAAGTGCTGGCCCCGCTCGAACGCGACGTGCCGGCGTTCTGGGCCGGACTGGCAGAGCTGTTGCAGCGGTTCGCTCCGCGCAATCTTGCACTGCTGGACAAGCGCGACGAACTGCAGCGCCAGATCGACCTGTGGCATGCCGAGCGCCGCGGGAAGCCGCACGATCCGGAAGCTTACCGCGCGTTTCTCGAGCAGATCGGGTACTTGCTGCCCGAACCGGCGCCGTTCACCATCGCGACCACCAAGGTCGACAAGGAGATCGGCGCGATGGCCGGGCCCCAATTGGTGGTGCCGGCGCTCAACGCGCGGTTCGTGCTCAATGCCGCGAACGCTCGCTGGGGCAGTCTCTACGATGCTTATTACGGTACCGACGCGCTGCCGGCGGCGCCCGCTGCCGCCGGGCCGGGATATGACGCGGCACGCGGCGCCGCGGTGATCGCGGCGGGGCGGGCATTTCTCGACCTGGCGGTGCCGCTCGCGGTGGGTAGCTGGGCGGACATTACTGGCGCCGGAGACATCGACTTGTGCGAGCCGGACCAGTTTAGCGGGCGCACGGCCAAGGGTCTGATGTTCTGCAACAACGGGTTACACGTCGAAGTCGTCCTCGATCCGGATCATCCCATTGGCAAGACCGACGCCGCGGGTATCGCCGACATTCGGCTGGAAGCTGCCTTGAGCACGATTGTCGATCTGGAGGATTCGGTGGCCGCGGTTGACGCTTCGGACAAGCTGCTCGCTTATCGCAACTGGCTTGGACTTGTCCGCGGAGACCTCGAAGAAACCTTCGAAAAGGGTGGTAAGCCGTTGACCCGGAGTCTCAATACGGACGTCGAGGTTACCGCGGCGGGCGGTGAGACGACGAGGCTGGCGGGCCGCAGCCTGCTGTTCGTGCGCAACGTCGGGCATCTCATGACTAACCCCGCGATCCTGCTGCCCGGCAACGGCGAAATCCCCGAGGGGATCATGGATACAGTGGTGACGGCCGCTATCGGCGCGCTCGATGTTGAAGAGCGCACGGCGGTCCGCAACAGCCGCTGCGGCAGCATTTACATCGTCAAGCCCAAGATGCACGGGCCTGAGGAATGCGCTTTCACCAATGACCTGTTCGACGCGGTCGAGGATCTGCTCGGGCTGGCGCGGCACACGATCAAGGTCGGGATCATGGACGAGGAGCGCCGGACCAGCGCCAACCTGGCGGCCTGTATCGAGGCGGTGAAGAACCGCATCGTGTTCATCAACACGGGTTTCCTCGACCGGACCGGTGACGAGATCCACACCTCGATGCGGGCCGGCCCGATGGTGCGCAAAGGTGCGATGAAGACCTCCGTCTGGCTCGAAGCGTACGAGAAGCGCAATGTCGCGATCGGCCTGGCCCATGGGCTTTCGGGCCACGCGCAGATCGGCAAGGGCATGTGGGCAGCGCCTGACCGCATGCACGCTATGCTGGCGGAGAAGTGCAACCACCTGCAAGCTGGCGCCAATACCGCGTGGGTCCCGTCGCCGACCGCCGCGGTCCTCCACGCGATCCATTACCACACCATCGACGTGTTCGAGGCGCAGCAGGAACTCGCTTCGGCACCGGGCCTTGACGCGTTGCTGACCCTGCCGCTCGCGGACGGGACCAACTGGAGCGAAGCCGAGATCGCCGACGAGGTCGACAACACCTGCCAGGGCCTGCTCGGTTATGTCGTTCGCTGGATCGACCAGGGCGTCGGGTGCTCGAAAGTGCCCGATCTCAACGATGTGGGGCTGATGGAAGACCGCGCCACGCTGCGTATCTCCAGCCAGCATCTGGCCAACTGGCTGCTCCACGGCGTGGTCAGCGGCGAGCAGGTGATGGCATCGATGAAGCGCATGGCGGTCAGAGTCGATGCCCAAAATGCCGGCGACCCGTCGTATCGGCCAATGGCCGGACAGTGGGACACCCATCCGGCGTTCCGCGCGGCCTATGAACTGGTGTTCAAGGGGGTGGACCAGCCCAACGGGTATACCGAACCGCTGCTGCACAAATGGCGCGCGGTGGTGAAAGGCGAGCGTGCCGACTAGCGGAACATTCGCCGCGAATCGGGCGTTGGCGCGGTGAAGGAGTTTGTGCCGTGTCCAACATTCCCAATTCCGCGATGCCCCGTGCCTGGGCCCACGATGACGACGACGAGGATCTCAGCGCCTCGGCCAATCAGCAGGGTTTTACGCTGACCGGGCTGGCCATTGCGGGCGCGGTCACGGCAACTGTCTATTGGCTGATCCGGCGCAATTGAGCGCGTCAGATTCGCGAGCGCCTCTGCCCCAATGGGATGTTGGTTACCGCCGCAATCGGCCCGCTGCGCACTGCTTCTTCGTAGACTGTTTCATCGACCAGCCAGGGTTTTAGTGGGCGATCGAAGGCCAGTCCACACATCTCTCCGGTGGCCCACATCACCTTACAAAACGCCTCATGCGATGACCATTGGAGCAGGGCCGTCATCCCGATCATCGGCGGCTTGTCGGTTTGGAAGCGTGCACCCGTTAGCGACAAATCCCACAGTGTCCCACTGTGCTGAGCGACGGTAAGATGTAACTTGGCCGGGCACTCAACTGGATTGCGGTATTCGGCGCGACGTTCGCTCGCAGCTGCAGCTGCAGCTGCACTCGTCTGAAACAACGCCATGCCCAATGATTGCGAGGTGGAGGTTACAATCGGCTTAATTCCCCGGCTAGCGCCACGAATTCGGAGATTGTCAGCGTCTCGGCCCGCCGCTGCGAATCGATCCCAAGCTGCGCAAGCGCCGCAAGTGCGCCGGGCAAGCCTTTGACGCTTTGGCGCAGCATCTTGCGGCGCTGACCGAAGGCCGCTTCTGTCAAACGTTCGAGGACGCGGGCCGAGACGCCGGCGGGATGCTCGGCCGGGATCACCTGAACTATCGCGCTCATCACCTTGGGCGGCGGGGTGAAGGCGCTGCGGTGAACCTTTAACGCCAGTTTCGCGGCCGAACGCCACTGCGCCAGCACAGCGAGCCTGCCGTAAGCAGACGAGTCTGGCGCAGCGACGATGCGCTGGGCAACTTCCTGCTGGAACATCAGCGTCAGAGAAGTCCAGCGCGGCGGCCACGCCTTCCCGCCGAGCCAGCGTGTGAACAGCGCAGTGCCGATGTTGTAGGGCAAGTTGGCGACCACTGCATAAGGCTCCCCCATCAACGCGTCATGATCGAGCTTGAGCGCGTCACCTTCGACCACCCGCAAGCGCCCGGGGAACGCCTCGGCCAAGTCGGCCAATGCGGGCAGGCAACGGGGGTCCATCTCGACGGCCGTCACGCGCGCGCCCGCGCGCAGCAGGGCCCGGGTCAGGCCCCCGGGGCCGGGGCCAATCTCGAGCACCGAGCAGTCACCCAGGTCGCCCGGCAAGCGGGCGATACGGTCAAGCAATTGCTCGTCGAGCAGGAAGTTCTGCCCGAGTGCCTTGGTCGCCTTCAGCCCATGGGCCGCGATCACTTCGCGCAGCGGGGGCAGGGTCATGCTGCGGCCCGTCGGTGGGCGATCTCCCCCGCCAGCCGAATCGCGGCGATCGTAGCCTCGGCGCTGGCCTGGCCGGTGCCGGCGATCGCGAAGGCAGTGCCGTGGTCGGGCGAGGTCCGCACCACGGGCAGCCCGAGCGTGACGTTGACGCCCAGGTCGAAGTCGAGCGCCTTGAGCGGGACCAGTGCCTGGTCGTGGTACATGGCGATGGCGACGTCGTAAGTGGCGCGCTGGCGCGGGGTGAACAGCGAATCGGCCGGGTGCGGCCCGCTCGCATCGATCCCCGCGGCCCGCAGCCGGGCGATGGCGGGTGCGATTACCTCGATCTCCTCGCGGCCGATTCGCCCCTGTTCGCCCGCATGGGGGTTGAGCCCGCAAACCGCCAGGCGCGGTGCGGTGATCCCGAAGTCGCGATGCAGCGCCTCCGCCACAATCGTGCAGCGCCGCACGATCAGTTCGACGGTCAGGCGCGCGGGCACCTCGGCCAGCGCGATATGGACCGTCAACGGAACCGTGCGCAGGCTCGGTCCCGCCAGCATCATGACCGCATCGCTCGCCGCGACTCCGCAGGCATTGGCAACGAATTCCGTCTGCCCGGGATACGTGAAGCCGACGGCGGCGAGCGCGGCCTTGGCGACAGGTCCGGTGACCAGCCCCCACGCCTCACCCTGCAGCGCGACCTGCATCGCGGCCGTCAACGACACGACCGCCAGTCGGGCGCCGTCCTGGTCAGGGGCCCCGGGTTGATAACGACCGTCGTGGGCGCCGATGACCGGCAACCCATCGAGGCAAGCCGACGCGGCCTCGCAAGCGTTGCTTATGCGGATTATCGGTACGGCTATGCCGCGCCGGTCGGCGGCGGCTGCGAGGACGCCAGCACCGCCGCACACGAAAAACGCCGGCAGCCGTTCCTTGGCCCGCCGGAACCACGCCTCGGCAATCAGTTCGGGGCCAATTCCCGCCGGGTCGCCAAGCGAAACAGCGAGGACCGGGTCAGTTATATTCGATCACCGCATCGCGCCGCAGGTCACGCATATAGCGCTGGGCGCGCTTCTGGATGCGGTCGTCCTGGAGCCGGGCCATCAGCTGCTGAGTGCTTGGAATGCTGGTGTCCTGCGGCTCGTCGCGGCCGCACAGCATCAGTACGCGCACGCCTTCCTTGAGCGACCCGAACGGCGGCGTGGTCTGGCCCACGCCCAGTTGCAACATCACGCTCTGGAGCGCTTCGGGCAGGTCGCGCACGCGGATCTGGTCGTTGGTCACAACTGCGGCGCCAATCCGCGCAGCCACCGCGTCGGCATCCCCGCAGCCGCGCATCGATGCGACGCCTTGCTGGAACGCCTCCGTCTTGGCGCGCGCTTCGGCCTCGACCAGTGTGGGAGGGAAATCGAGTGAAATCTGTTTGAGGCTCATCGTCGTATCGCGTGGATCGGCCATGCCCACCTGGCGCTTGTCCACGAGGTAAAGAATGTCGAACCCGCCGGGTACTTCGATCGGCCCGACCAGCTGGCCGGGATTCAGCTGCTGGGCGACTTCCTCGAGCTTCTGGTTCTGGAGCTGTGCCAGCGAGATCCATCCCAGATCGCCGCCCACAGCCGCGGTCGAAGCTTCGGAGTACTGGCGCGCGTAGGACGCGACGTTGCCACCCTTGCGGATCTTGTCGACGATGCTCTTGGCGTTTTCCATCACCGCGTCGTGCGTCGAGGGGGTGGCGGAAAGGAATATCTCCGCGATCCGATATTGTGCCGAACCCTTGGAGGCTTGCAGCCGCTCGTAAAGTTCGTTGACCTCACCCGCGGAAACATTGACGAACGGCGCCACGTTGCGCCGCAGGATGCGATCCCATGCGAGCTCGCCCTCAACCTGCCGCCGTAGCGACTGGGTGGAAGAGCCGGCCTGCGCGAGATAGCGTTCCAGCGCATCGGGCGCCATGGCGAAGCGATCGGCCGCCAGCTTGTTATAGGACTCGTCGATTTCATCCTTGGCGACTGCAATATCGAGCGCCTTGGCTTCCTGGATCTGCAGTGTCTCGTCGATCAGCTGGCGCAGAATCTGCATCCGCAGTTTCGCCACCTCGTCCGCCGGAACATCCTTGTTGCCGCTCGCGGCGATGACCAGCGCCGTGCGCTGGTCAACGTCGGTGCCGGTGATCAGCGTGCCGTTGACAATCGCCGTTGGCTTGCGACTGCCCAGGTCGGTCGAGCCGAGAATTTTGACGTCCGCCGGGATGTTGAAGGCATCCGCGGCGTTCCCGGGGGTGTCCTGTGCAAGTCCAGCGCCCGCGCCGAGGGCCGCGAGCAACGCCGCCAGGCTGATGCCCGTGGCTTTCCGGGTAAATTCGATCACGCAGTCAATCCTGTCATCACGGCGCGGTGACCGCCCCAAATATGTCTGCCGCTTGGCCGCGGACGGCTTAACCTTAGCTGAGCCTTGCGGCGCGGATAGCGCGTTTGGGCGCGGCTGCCAACGTCGGCAAACCCTTCTGTCCTCAGCGGAAGCCGAGGTTCTTGAGACTGAAGTAGAGTCGGAAGGTATTGCCCTGCTGGGCATCCGCGACCGCGACGTAGTCGCGCCGCCAGACGAATCCCATCTCCAGGCAATCGTCCTCGTAGGCGACGCCGAGCCGGGTGCGGAGGGGCTCGAAACCGTCCGAAGTGAAACTCGGATCCTCCTCGCGGTCGGTGAGGTTGACCACCGCTGAGCCGAATACCGACCAGTACTTGGCAAACGCCACGCGCCCCGCGGCCCGCAATTCCTCGCGGTCCTGCAAGTCCTCGGACGACAGATCGATATCCCGATTGAGGCGCAAGTAGCCGAGCTCGAGGTATGTGCGGTCGGTACCGACGGCGGCGTCGACTTCGTTGCGGCGGACCGCCAAGTTATCCTTGTCGAGCCGGAAGCGGTGCGTGAACTTGATGAAGTCGTGGAACCGGACCTCGGTTCGACCGACAACATCGGAAAACTGCTCGGTTAATCCGGTCCCTTGAGGGAAGAGCGCCGGCTCGTCGCTAAGGCGATACGATTGCCCGATCGTGGTCTTGATCCGCCAGCCCGGAAAATCGAGCTGCCAGTCCGCTCCGTAAGTCACCCGCACGCCGTCTTCGATGCGGTCATAGCCGGGGAAGCGATTGAGGGCGAACAAGTTGGAATCTTCAAGATCAATCGAACGCGCGTCCTCGTTGGGAATGTCGAGATTGCGGATCGGCGGGCTGGCGACCAGCTGAACGCGCGGTGTGAACACTTGGGTGCCGCCCATGAAGGCGCCGACGAGCGGCCATTTGACGTCGACCGCGCCGATGGCGATCCCGCGCGCCTGCCAGCCTTCCTTCCCGCGATAGGATGCGGTGGCGGTCTTGGCGTTTTCGTCCGAGTGGTAGACATCGCCGCGCACCAGGGCGGTTGCGGTCACTTCCTGGCCCCATTTCGTGATCCGACGCAGGCTCCATTGGGCGCGGGCGAAGGCGCGCTGGGTGTCCTGGCCGCGAGTTCGGGTCAGCGCCAGAGTGTTTGCCTGCAACTCGACTTTTCCGCCCAGCACCGGCTGCATCAGCCGAAGGCGATAGTCAATTTCGGGCAAAGCGATGGGAACCTGGCCCTGCGGCCGCCTGACCAGCAAAAGCTGGGTCGCCCAGCCCGCGATCGACAGGTAGCTGTCCGAATCGATCCGCTCGACCTTGACCATCGAGCGTAGCCGATCGTCGCGGCTGATATCATAGCGGCGCAGGAACGTACGGTCGGTGGCGAGACGGATCGAACTCGTCACGCTCCAGTTAGGATCGATCTGGAACTTACCATTGGCGAAGAAATAGCCGCGCAAGTTCTCCTGGCCCGTACCGATCCCGCTCAGCGGCAAGCGTTCGCCGTAAGTCGCATAGGCGGTAACCTGGTAAGCGCCCTTGTCGTTAAGCGCGCGATACTGGGCCGAGACCATCGGCACTTCCTGGGTGTAGACATAACCGGTGACGGTCAAATCCCGGTTCTGCGCCAGCCGCCAATAGTACGAGCCCGAGAGTTCGATTCCGTTCGAAGCGGTCAATCCGATGTCGGGCACCAGGAAGCCGGACACCGCTTCGTTGTCGGAGCGTACCGTCAGCCCCGGCAGCGGCAGGATGCGCTGACCGAACAGTTCGAAGAAAGCGCCCGAAAAGCGTATTTTCTTGGTTTGCTCGTCGTAATAAACGCGCTTGGCGGTGATCCGCCAACTCGGCTGCTTCGGGCACCCATGCTCGTCTTCGACCTGGCAACCCGAATAGGCCGCGCGCTCCAGCTCGATATCGCCATCGGGATTGCGCATCCCGTGGACCGCCGCCAGGCGCCCGCCTTCGCGGAACACCAGCAGCAGGTTGTCCATCGCCCCCGCCTTGAGCTGGTCGGTGAGTTCGAGGCGGTCGGTGAACAGCTGATTGCCGTTCTGGTCGACAAAGCGGATATTGCCGGTGGCTACCACCTGGCCGGTACCGCGGTTCCAGCTGACTTCGTCGGCGCGCACCGACTGGTCGCCCGACCGCAGGATCACATTGCCGCTGGCGACAACGGTGCTGTTGTCCTGATTGTAGCTGGCGGAGTCCGCTTCGAAGGCAATTTCGCGCTGGCCCTGTGCCGAGGCCCCGGGAGCGGCATCCGCTGGGCGAGCCGTGACAGGGGCGGCTCCTTGCGCCCATCCGGCAGACGGAACGCACAGCACCGCCAGCACGGCGGCAGCGGCCAGCGGCCGGACGGATTGCAAGCGCGTGCCAAGGGCTTGCAGCCGGGGGTCGAGGCCGGGGGGCATGGCTTGCCTATGTCATTGGCCGGGACTAACTGCAACGCCCCCGGATCACCTTGGCGCGGCCAACCGCCGCGCTGCCAGTTTTGCCTTGCGGAGAGTGCATGCAGATCAAGTTTCGTCCCGCCGCCGATGGTTCAACTCCGCGCCTTATCGCGCGCTTTGTAGAGCAGGATGCGGTCCCGGCCGATCTTGGGCGAGCGGCGAGCGAAGGTGCGCAGGCGAGCAGATTCTCGGGCAAGGCGGGGCAAGTGTTCGAAACATTTGCCGAGGCCGATGGCCGGGTCGAGCGCATCGCGCTGGTCGGGATCGGTTCGGACAACGGCGACGGACGCGAAAGTGCGCTCGAGCGCGCTGGGGCCGCGCTCGCCGCCAAATACATGACTTCGGGCGAAACCGCGCTGGCGGTCGACGCGAGCTGCCTTACCAATGACGACCTGGCGTCAGTGCTGGCCGGCATCGAGCTGCGCGCCTGGCGTTATGACGTTTACCGAACCACTCTCAAGGATGAGCAAAAAGTCTCGCTGACGGACGTGGTGGTGATCGGCGCGCGCGAGGGCGCCGAAACGGCGTGGCAGCGCCAGGCGGCGGTGACCGAAGGCGTGATGTTCACCCGTGAACTAGTCGCCGAACCGGCCAATGTGATTTATCCCGAAAGCTTCGTCGCCCGCTGTCAGGAGCGCTTCAAGGGCACGGGCGCCGAGCTGACCGTGCTCGACGACAAGCAGATGGCGGCGCTCGGGATGGGCGCGCTGCTCGGCGTGGCTCAGGGTTCGCGCAAGCCGGCGCGGCTGCTCGCAATCCGCTGGAACGGGGGCGGGACGGAGGCGCCGACGTTGTTCGTTGGCAAGGGCGTGACATTCGACACCGGCGGCATCTCGATCAAGCCCGCCGCGGGCATGGAAGACATGAAATGGGACATGGGCGGCGCCGGCGCCGTTGCCGGGGCGATGCTCGGCCTGGCCAAGCGCAATGCCAAGGCCAACGTGATCGGGGTCTGCGGGCTGGTCGAGAACATGCCCGATGGCAATGCACAGCGGCCGGGCGACGTCGTCACCTCGATGGACGGGCAGACGATCGAGGTCATCAATACCGATGCCGAGGGCCGGCTGGTGCTGTGCGACGCGATCACCTGGGCGCAGCGGGAGTTTTCCCCGGCGCGACTGATCGACCTTGCCACACTGACGGGGGCGATGATCATCGCGCTCGGCCATGAGCACGGCGGGATATTCTCGAACGACGAAACGCTGGCCGACAGTCTGCTGGCGGCGGGCACGGCGAGCGGTGACAAGCTGTGGCGGTTCCCGCTTTCGCCGGTGTACGACAAGCTGATCGATTCCGAGATCGCCGACATCAAGAACGTCGGCCCGCGCTACGCCGGCTCGATCACCGCCGCCCAGTTCATCCAGCGATTCGTTAAGGATGGTCTGCCGTGGGCGCATCTCGACATTGCCGGGATGGTGTGGGCGGACAAGCCCGGCGCGGTGTGGGGCAAGGGCGCCACCGGGTTCGGTGTGCGGCTGATCGACCGCTTTGTGCGCGACACGCTGGAGACATAGCGACAAGGGATGCGGGTCGACTTCTACCTCCTGTCGCACGGCACCGTCGAAGCAGCGCTGCCGCGCATCGCCCGCGCGGCGCGCGACGCCGGGGAACGGATGGTGGTGGTCGCCGCGAACGCCGAGCTCCGCGCTGTGCTCGACCGCGCGTTGTGGGAGCAGCTGCCCGAGGAATTCCTCGCGCATGGTATGGCCGATGCGCCCCACGCCGCGCGCCAGCCGGTGCTTCTTGCGGAAACCTGCGATCCCGCCAACGGCGCCAAGTTCATCGCGCTAGCCGATGGCCAATGGCGCGATGAGGCGCTGACCTATGAGCGCGCATTCTTGTTCTTTGCGCCGAACATGATCGACGATGCCCGCGCCTGCTGGCGCAGGCTGGCCCAGCGCGCCGAGGTCGAGAAGCATTTCTGGAAGCAGGACGGCGCGCGGTGGGTCGAAGGGCCGTGACACTTGCCCGCGAGGATCGCCCCCGCTAGGGCGCCGCGCAAATCTCCCCACGCAAACAGCAGGACAGTACCCATGGCGGTTACCCGCACCTTTTCGATCATCAAGCCCGACGCCACTCGCCGCAACCTGACCGGCGCGGTCACCAAGATGCTCGAGGACGCGGGGCTGCGCGTGGTCGCCAGCAAGCGCATACGCATGACCCGCGACCAGGCCGAAGGTTTCTACGCCGTGCATAAGGAGCGCGGCTTCTTCGGCGAATTGTGCGAGTTCATGGTCAGCGGCCCGGTCGTGGTCCAGGTCCTTGAGGGCGAGGGTGCGGTCGCTCGCAACCGTGAGGTGATGGGCGCGACCAACCCCGCCGACGCGGCCGAAGGCACGATCCGCAAAGCGCTCGCCGAGAGCATCGAGGCCAACTCGGTCCACGGTAGCGACAGCGACGAGAACGCCGCGACCGAAATCGCCTATTTCTTCAAGCCCGAAGAAATCGTCGGCTAAGCCCGCAGACCTGACCAGCGACGGGCAGCTACCAGCGATCCCGCCGCCCTTTCCTATCCGAGGGTAGGTGGGCCTGATCCGGAGCTGGCCGAACCCTCGCCACGCCCTGGCGAATGTAGCTTTGCGCGTCCGTTTCGGCTCCATACATCGGGCGCTGCTAAACGCACCGGTCGACGGAAGGAATTTGCACGTGCGGCGCAAGTGGGTTTTGGCACTCCTGTTTGGATGCGTGTTCGCCCCGGCAGTGGCCGGTCCGATCCAACAGATCGACATCCCGGCCAGCCGCCAGCACGGGCTGGACATGATCCTGGTTGACGAGGATTCGCTGCCGGCCGAGCCCGAGCTCGCTCGCCAGCAGGGCCGGGCCGAAACTTTCGATGAAGCGGCGCCGACCGGTCCGGTAAACCCGCTTTATACCCAGCTAAGCAGCCAGCTTGATCGCTATCGCGAACGGTGGAGCGCGCTACCGCAAGTCATGATCGCGAACGACAGGAATACGATTGCTGCTGCCGCAGACCCGCGCATCGGCGCGTTGCGCCAGCGGCTCGGTCTCGCCCCGCAGGGAGGGCTCGACAAGCCACTGGTGACCAAGTTGACTGCGTACCAACAGGCCCACGGCCTGGCGGCCGACGGTAAGGCGAGCGGCGAGACCCTGGCTTCGCTCAACCGCGGTGCTGCTTATTACGAGGGCCTGATTCGCCTCAACATGGAACGGGCGCGGCGGCTGCCGGCCTCGGACTTTAAGGGCAAGTACGTGCTGGTCGATGCCGGCGCGGCGCGGCTGTGGCTGTATGAAGATGGCCACGCGGTCGACAGCATGAAGGTGGTGGTCGGGGCGCCAGCGACCGAAACCCCGATGCTGGCCGCGATGATGCGGTTCTCGAGCGTCAACCCGTACTGGAACGTCCCGCCCGAACTGATCCGCAAGCTAATCGCCAAGAACGTGCTCGAACACGGCATGACTTATCTGTCCGAGCGCGCTTACCAAGTGCTCGACGGGTGGACCGAAGACGCTCCGCTGGTCGATCCGACGACGGTCGACTGGCAGGCGGTGGCCGACGGCAAGCAGGAAATACGCGTGCGCCAGCTGCCCGGCGGCGCGAATTCGATGGGCAAGATCAAGTTCATGATGCCCAACGAGTATGGCATTTACCTCCACGACACCCCCAACAAGGCGCCTTTCGCCGAAACCAACCGGTGGATCAGCAATGGCTGCATCCGGGTCGAGGACGCTGGTCGCC
Organism: Croceibacterium sp.; assembly: GCA_039927815.1. Lineage (GTDB taxonomy): Bacteria > Pseudomonadota > Alphaproteobacteria > Sphingomonadales > Sphingomonadaceae > Croceibacterium_A. The sequence continues at coordinate 21,286 of JBDSUJ010000082.1, forward strand.
TGGCGCGCTGGCTTTATGGCGAGATGCCGCAAGGGGCCACGCCGGACCGGGAAGAACGGGTCGATCTGGCCCGGCCGGTCCCCGTCTACGTGACCTATTTTACCGTCGCGACCGATGGCAAAGGGCTCGCCTTCAGAGCCGATCCGTACAAGCGGGACGCGGCCCTGTTGGCGCGTTTCGGCGCGACGAATGCGAAAATGATCGATTCCGACGCCGTTTTTCGCAAGGCGATGGCGCTCTAGGATTTGGCGGGGGCGGCCGGCGCCGTCGCCCGCCATACCGCGTCAAGCCGCGCCTGGGCCCTGGCCGGGCTGACATATTCGCGCAGGACCAGCCCGCGAAGGCGCACGGTCTGTCCGCGCAGAAAGCGGCTGTCGATGCGATAGGCGAGGTCGTAAATAGCGTGCTCGGAGCGGGGACCTTTCTCGTCGATGCAATCGCTGTCGATCAGCACAGGCAGCCGGCCTTGTCCCGCTTTCGAAAAGGCCACGGCGGCGAGCAGCGGCTTGGCAAACCAACCGGCTTCGATCCGATGTTCGAGCACGGTGTTCTGAGCGGCGACGCCAAGCGCGGTGGGGAAGCTGATGTCGGTGCTTTGCAACGCGCAGGCCGCGCCCTTGAAGGTCAACACATCGTCATCAACCCCGGTCGCGATCAACCCGACGTGACCGCGGTCGCGCGCTGCGCTGGTGCGCGCTTCGGCCTGGTCGGCACTGCGCTGGCTGGCGCTATCGCGGCGGTCGGCCCAGCCGAGGTAGAGCGAGGCTGCGGCGATGACCAGCCCGACAACCGCGACCAGTTCGCCGACGTTGATCAACCGCCGGCGGACAGCGCGGCGTTCGGCTTGTTCGGACGGCGTTTCGGTCACGGCTCACCCAGAATCCGCAGCCGGCGCGGGGCGACCGCCTGCCAGCTCCGTGCGAGCCAATCGTCGATTGCGTCCCAGTCGGTATCGCCGAGGTCGAGGCGGATGCCGACCCAGCCGTCGCCGAAATAGGCCGGGCGGTAATAGCGGTCCGGGTCCATATCGATCAGCTGCGCCTGTTCGTCAGGTCCGCTTATCTTGACCAGCAGGGCCGTCTTGCCATCGCCGTGGTGATCGACGCTGACGTACGCGAACTTCTTGCCTTTCACGACGCCGAAGCACGCCATGCCGTGGCTCAGCGTCTCTTCGCCTTCGGGCAGCGCGAGCGCCCGCTCGCGCACTTGCGCCACCAGGAATTCGGGCGCGCTGTCGCGCGCGACGTAGTCCGCCAGCATCCGCGGGTAGAGCTGGTATTCGGCCATCAGCACGCGGGCGGACAGCGTATCAGGCGTATCGTCGGGCAGGATGTGCACCGCCAGTTGCCCCAGCAAAGGCCCAGCGTCGAGTTCAGCGGTGACCACATGCACCGAGCAACCGCCGTGCGTATCGCCGGCCGCGATTGCGCGTTGGTGGGTATGCAGCCCGGGATACTTGGGCAGCAGCGAAGGGTGGGTATTGAGCATGCGTCCTGCCCATTGATCGACGAACTCCGCGGTCAACACGCGCATGTAGCCGGCGAGCGCGATGAACTGGACATCCGCTTCATTCAGTGCCGTTGCCATCACCGCCTCGTGCGCAGTCCGTTCCATCCCGCGATGGTCGTGCGCGAACGTGGCAACGCCTTCGGCCTCGGCGATGCTCAGCCCGCGCGCGCCCGGCACATTGCTGGCGACGAGGACGATTTCGTAAGGGCATTCCGGCAGGCGGGAATGGAACAGTAGCGATGACATCGTCGTGCCATTGCCCGACAGCAGTACCGCGACGCGGGCCCTACGCGACATGCCTGGCTTCCCACGCCTCGCGCGCGCTCCAGGTGCCCGCCGCGCCGCCCACGGTGCAGCCACGCGGGCCGTCGATCACTTCACCGATGCGCATGACCTGCTCGCCCGCCGCTTCCAGCTCGGCCGCCACTTCGCGCGCCAGTTCGGGCACTACCGCAATAACCATGCCCACACCGCAATTGAACGTCCGCGCCAGTTCGCCGGGTTCGATGTTGCCCTGCGCCTGGAGGAACGCCATCAGCCCCGGCTGCTCCCACGCGTCGGCATCGATCACCGCGTGCGCGCCCTCGGGCAAGACGCGCGGGATATTCTCCAGCAAACCGCCGCCGGTGATGTGCGCCAGCGCATCGATCTTGGCCGCGCGGACCACCGGCAGCAGGCTGGCGACGTAGATCCGCGTCGGCGCCATCAGCGCGTCGATCAGCAAGGTCTCGTTGTCGAACAGGGCGGGGCGGTCCATCCGCCATCCGCGATCCGCCGCCAGCCGCCGGACCAACGAATAGCCGTTCGAATGCACGCCCGAACTGGCGAGGCCGAGAAGCACATGGCCGGGGGCCACGCGCTCGCCAGTAACCTGCTCGCCGCGCTCGACCGCGCCGACGCAGAAACCGGCCAGATCATAGTCGCCGCCGGCGTACATGCCGGGCATCTCGGCCGTCTCTCCGCCAATCAGCGCGCAGCCCGCAATCCGGCAGCCGCGCGCAATCCCCGCGATGACGCGTTCGGCGACCCCGCTGTCGAGCCGGCCGGTAGCGAAGTAGTCGAGGAAGAACAGCGGCTCGGCACCTTGGACGATGAGGTCGTTGACGCACATCGCGACCAGATCGATGCCGACGCTGTCATGCCGTCCATGCTCGATCGCTAGCTTGAGCTTGGTGCCCACGCCGTCGTTGGCAGCGACCAGCAGCGGGTCGGCATAGCCTGCTGCCTTGGGGTCGAAAAAGCCCCCGAATCCGCCGATCTCGGCATCGGAACCCGGCCGCCGGGTGGCCTTGACCAGCGGGCCGATCGCCCTGACCAGGGCATTACCCGCGTCGATCGAGACGCCGGCGTCGGCATAAGTATAGGGGCTGTTGCGCCGCGGATCGTCGCTCATCGCAGCCGCCTAGCGACATCGGGCTTGGATTCCCATCCGCCATTGGGCAAAAGGCGCGCGATTTCCCCGATGGCCAGTATTCTCCTTCCTCCCCCGATTGCCCCGCGCCGGGTGCCGCTCGGTCTCGCCGCGGCGCTACTGATGGCGACGGCGGGTGCGATCGTGTGGGCGCAAGTATCAGGCGACCGTGGTCTCGCCCCGGTTGCCGCCAGCACCGACATCGAAGTCCACGGCGTCGCGGTCAACACTACCGGCAAGACCGCGGAGGAAGCGCGCGAGAACGGCTGGCGCGAAGCTCAGAAGCTGGCGTGGATTAAGATCGGCGGGCCCGCGTTGGCGGACAACCAGATCGCCGGAATGGTTTCGGCCATCGTCATCGAGCGCGAACGCCTCGGCCCGCACCGCTACATTGCAACGCTGGGCGTGGTGTTCGACCGGACCCGCGCGGGTCCCTTGCTTGGCGGCGCCCAGGGCCAGGTCCAGCGCTCCGCTCCGCTGCTGACACTCCCGGTTATGATCACCGGCGGAACGCAGACGATGTACGAAGTACGCGGTCCGTGGCAGCGCGCGTGGGCCGAGTTTCAGGGCGGCGGCAGCGCGATCGACTATGTCCGGCCCAATGGCAGCGGGTCCGATTCACTGTTGCTGACGTACGGCCAGACGGCACGGCGCAGCCGCACGTGGTGGGCGGACATCCTCGACCAGTTCGGTGCCTCGGACGTGATCGTGCCGATCGCGCGCTTGCGCTATGCTTTTCCCGGCGGTCCGATCGATGGCGAGTTCACCGCGCGTTATGGGCCCGACAGCCGCTTTCTCGGGTCCTTCAAGTTGCACGCCAACAGCGCCGATGGCCTCCAGGCGATGCTCGACCAGGCGGTGCGGCGGTTCGACGCGATGTTCAGCCAGGCGCTGGCCGCCGGCACGCTTAAGCCCGATCCGACGCTGTCGACGCAGAACGTCGAGCTTTCGCCCACGGTCCTGGCCCTGATCGAAGCCAGCCGACGGGCCGAGGCGCAGGAGGCCGCCCTGCGCGCCGGCGAGGCTCCCGGGGCGGTGGCGACACCGGCGACGCCGGCCACGCTTGACCCGGCGACGTCGCCCGCCACGCCGGCTCAGGCGATCAGCAATTTCACCGTGCAAGTCGCCACCCCTGATTCCAGCGCGATCGACGCGGCGCTCGCCGCGCTGCGCAGCGTCCCCAATACTTACGGCACCAGCACCAGCAGCGTCGCGGTCGGCGGCACCTCGGTCATGCGGGTGAGCTATGCCGGTACCCTCGGCGAACTCGCCGCTGCCCTGCGCGGGCGCGGGTGGACTGTCACGCAAGGCGCCAACGCGCTGGCGATCTCGCGCTGAAGCGCGGGTGTCGCAGATTGCCCTCCCGCTCGTTACAGGCACGCTCGGGCCGGCCAGGATCGTCGTCGGCAACGCCAATGCGCGCGTGGCCGAAGCGCTCGCATCGCCCGCTGTTTGGCCATTTCTTACCGCGGTTCTCACTGGCCCGCCGCGCTCCGGCAAGTCCCTGTTCGCACGGTGGTTCGCCGACGGGGGGCGGGGCGAGGCGATCGACGATGCCCGCCTGCTCGACGAAACGGCGCTGTTCCATAGCTGGAACCGCGCACAGGAAAGCGGCACGCCACTGTTGATAGTGGGCGGGGAACCGCCCTGGAATATCTCGCTGCCGGACTTGCGATCTCGCCTCGGGGCGGCGCTGCAGCTCGAGATCAGCCAACCGGACGACGCGATGGCTGCTGACCTGCTGCGAACCTTGGCCGAACAGCGTGATCTGCCGCTGGGCCCGGATGCGGCGGGCTATCTGGTGCCCCGCGCACCCCGCTCGTTCGCCGGGATCGAGCGGCTGGTGAGCGAAATCGACCGCCTCAGCCTTGAACGCATGGCGCCCGCCACCCAATCTCTGTTGCGCGCTGCGCTTGAGGCGGTGCTGGGACCCGAAGAGCCCCGCTTGCTGTAGCGCGCACGCGACGGTCCGCATTGGGTGTTTGCGTTCTGAATTGTTTGGTGGGAGAATCCGCGAGCATGTTCGACCGTTTGACCCAATATCTGGATTCAATCCGCGCCCGCGATCCCGCACCGCGCTCGCGGGCGGAGATCATGCTCTATCCAGGCGTGTGGGCACTCGGGTTCCACCGTGTTGCCCACTGGCTGTTTGGGGGGGAGCTCTATTTTCTCGCCCGCCTGATCAATCACATCGCTCGCTGGCTGACCGCGATCGATATCCATCCGGGCGCCAAGATCGGGAAGAACTTCTTTATCGATCATGGCTTCACCGTGATCGGCGAGACGGTCGAAATCGGGGATAACGTCACGATTTACCAATGTGTTACTCTGGGCGGGACCAATCCGACCAATGGCGTGGGCGGCAAGCGCCACCCCACGCTCGAAGACAACGTGATCATCGGCTCGGGCGCCCAAGTGATCGGCCCGATCGTGGTCGGCACGCGGGCCCGGATCGGGGCCAATGCGGTCGTCACCGAGGACGTACCGGAAGGGGCGACGATGGTGGGACTCAAGGCGCGCTCGACGCTGCTGCCGGCCGAAACCTGGCTGCGCGAATTCATTCCTTATGGCACGCCCTGTGAAGAAGCGTGCGAGCAGGCCACCGGCGGCTTTGAGCGGGTCGAGGCGCTCGAGAAAGAGATGGCCGCGTTGCGTGAGGAAGTGGCCGCGCTGCGCGCCGGACGCAACCCCGAGCCGGTAGAGGGCGCCCGACGCAAGAGTGGGACCAAGCGCTGATGCGCGCACCGCCGGTCGACGGCAATGTCGTCCCGTTTCCGCGCAGGCGTGAACCGCTCCAGGTCAGCTTCGAACGTGCCGAGTTGACCCGCATCCTGGATCTTTACGGTCGCATGGTCGCGGCGGGCGAATGGCGCGACTACGCTATGGATTTCCGCCGCGATCACGCCGCGTTCTCGGCATTCCGGCGCACTGCTGACATTCCCCAGATGCGAGTTGAGAAGCGGCCGGCACTGCATGGAAAACAGGGCCAATGGGCGCTGTTCGGCGAACACGGCCAGGTACTTAAACGCGGGCACGAACTGGCCGGCGTGCTCGCGCTGCTAGAGCGGCGGTTGCTGAAAGTGGTCGCCGGCTAGAGCCGTTCAAGCACGCCGATCAACTGGACGTAGTCGTCGATCACGGCGGTCGCGCCGAGCTGATTTGCCGGGCGGTCGTTGTAGCCGAAGCTCAAGATCACGCTTGGCACTCCGGCGGCATTGGCCGCGCCGGTATCGTAACTCGAATCGCCGACCATGGCGAACGTGCCGCCGCCGCACCGGGCGATGGCTTCATCCAGCATATCGGGCTTGGGCTTGGCGCGGCCCGGGCCAAGCGTATCGCCGCCAACGATGGTATCGAAGCGGGCGGCCATCGCCAGCCCGTCGAGCAGCTTGCGGGTCAGCGATTCGACCTTGTTGGTCACCACGGCCAGTTTGCACCCCCGCTCGCGCAAGGCGTCGAGCGCGTCGAGGCAGCGGGGATAAGGCACCGTATGATCGGCGATGTGAGCCTCGTAATGCCGCAACAGCGCGGCGTAGGCGCGTTCGAACTCCGGCCCGGGCACAGGGCCGCCGGTTTCCTCCAGCCCGCGTTCCAGCATGCGCCGGGCGCCGCCGCCGATCAGGTGCCGAACCTGCTCGGGCGAGACTTCCGCGCGCCCCGCCAGCCGGAGTGCGTGATTGACCGCAGGGCCCAGATCGAGCGCCGAATCGACCAGCGTACCGTCAAGGTCGAAGCCGACTATGGCGAAGGGAAAGCGCATCGGCGGAGCGCTTGGCGCAGCGCTGTGGAAACCGCAACCGATTGGTGGCATGGCCGCGCGCGATGAGCGAACCTGCCCCCACCGCCGCCACCGCTGATGCCGCCCCCGTCGCAGCGATCGTCCTCGCCGCCGGCAAGGGCACCCGGATGAGGAGCGATACGCACAAGGTGCTGCACCCGATCGCCGGCCGGCCGATGATCGATCACCTGCTCGCCTCGCTCGCAGCTCTGGCACCCGAACGCACCGTCGTCGTTGTCGGCCAGGGCCGCGAGCAGCTCGAAACGCATCTTGGCGCGGGCGCCATGCTGGCAGTACAAGACCCGCAACACGGCACCGCCCACGCGGTGTTGCAGGCACGTGCCGCGCTGATGGGTTTCTCCGGCGACGTGGTGGTGCTTTATGCGGACGTCCCGTTCGTCACCGCCTTCACCCTGCAGGCCATGCTCGACCGGCTGCATGAAGCAGACGCGCCGGCGGTGGTGGTGCTTGGCTTTGAACCGCCCGAGACGCGGCAATACGGCCGCGTGATCGCCCACGGCGGCAAGATCGCGTGGATGGTGGAGCACAAGGATGCGAGCGACGACCAGCGCCAGGTCGGGCTGTGCAATTCGGGCTTGCTCGCGGCGCGGGCGGAGGACTTGTTCGCGTTGCTCGAGCAGGTCGGCAACGACAATGCGCAAGGCGAGTTCTATCTCCCGGACATCGTCAACATCGCCATCACCGAAGGCCGGACTTGCGCCGTCATCAGCACCGCTGATCACGACGAGGTTGCCGGTATCAATTCGCGTGCCGAACTCGCCGAGGCGGAGGAGCGCTGGCAGCGCGTTCGCCGGCGCCGGGCGATGGACGAGGGGGCTTCACTGGTGGCTCCGGAAACCGTCTACTTCAGCTGGGATACGCGGTTGGGACGCGACGTGGTGGTGGAGCCCAATGTCGTGTTCGGCCCCGGCGTGGAAGTGGCCGACGCCGGTACCATTCACGCGTTTTGTCATCTGGAGGGCGCGCGTGTGGCCGCGGGCGCGTCGGTCGGTCCGTTCGCGCGCCTGCGGCCTGGCACCGTGCTGGAGGAGGGCGCGAAAGTGGGCAACTTTGTCGAGATCAAGAACGCGGTGCTGGGCGCTGGCGCCAAGGCCAGCCACCTGACCTATCTGGGCGATGCGACTGTCGGTGCGGGCGCCAACATCGGCGCAGGTACCATCACCTGCAATTACGACGGCTACTTCAAGCACCGCACGACCATCGGCCCGCGCGCCTTCATCGGCTCGAACAGCTCGTTGATCGCACCGCTATCGATAGGCGCGGACGCGATCGTCGGGGCCGGCAGCGCTGTCAGCCGGGATGTGGCCGAAGGGGAGTTGCGCATGGTTCGCGCCGACCAGCTGGTGAAGCCCGGCTGGGCCGACCGCTTCCACGACGCCATGAAGCGCAAGAAGGACGACGCGAAGTCTAACTGATGACTTGTCGGCTTGACACGATATCACGACATGATATCGCCAAGTGACATGACGCGTATCCTTGCCGATCTATCCGATGACGACATTAAGTGGCTCGATGCTCGGGCGGCTGAGCGGGGCAAGTCGCGCGCTTCTGTGCTGCGAGAGGCGGTCGCAATCTATAGGGAGCAGACTCCCCAGGCCGGCAACAAGGATTGGATCACACGCGGCGCCGGATTTTGGAAGGATCGCACCGATATCGGAGATGGGGTCGCCTATCAGCGCATTATGCGCGAAGATCGCACGCCTTACGAAGACCTCTGACTCTTGTCGGACCCGTTCTTTGATTCAAACATTCTGATCGACTGGCTGGGGGACATTCCTCGAGCCAGCGCCGAACTGGCGCGCTATCCCCGCCATCGGATCAGTCGCGTGGTGTGGACCGAAGTCCTGGCGGGTGAAGCCCTTGAACGGCGCGACCTGATTCGAGCGATCGTTGCCCCGTTCGAAGTCGTCGAGATCGATGCCCGTATTGCAACGGCAGCGGCGGATATCCGGCACCGCACGAGGATGAAGCTGCTCGACGCCTACGTCCTCGCCACCGCCCAGGTGAACGGCGCTATCCTCGTGACCCGAAACACCAAGGTTTTCCCGGCGCAGATGCCCGGCATCCGAGTTCCCTACATTCTCTAGCGAAAGACGGTCTCCCCATGTGCGGAATTATCGGCATTGTCGGCAATCGGCCGGTCGCGGATCGTCTGGTCGATGGTCTCAGACGGATGGAATACCGGGGTTACGACAGCGCCGGGCTGTGCACCCTGAACGACGGCGAACTGGTACGCCGCCGGGCCGAAGGGAAGCTGTTCAATCTGGTCCGCGAGGTGGAGCGGCATCCGGCCCCGGGCACGACCGGTATCGCCCACACGCGGTGGGCCACACATGGTGCCCCCACCGCGCATAACGCCCACCCCCACGCCACCGCCGAGCTGGCGCTGGTCCACAACGGCATCATCGAAAACTACAAGCCTCTGCGCGAGGAATTGGTTGCGCGCGGGCGCAAATTTGAGAGCGAGACCGATACCGAGATCGTGGCGCACCTAGTCTCTGAGCAGGTCGAAAATGGCGCCTCGCCCGAAGAGGCCGTCAAAGCGGTATTGCCACAATTGCGCGGTGCATTCGCACTAGCGATTGCCTTCCGCCAGCATCCGGACATGCTGATCGGCGCGCGCCTCGGATCCCCGCTGGTGGTGGGATACGGTGATGGCGAAACCTACCTCGGGTCCGATGCGCTGGCGCTGGCACCGCTGACTCAGCAGATAGCCTATCTCGATGAGGGGGACTGGGTGGTCATCAACCGGGCCGGCGCGGCGATCTTCGACAAGGACAACAATCCGGTCGAGCGCGAAGTCACCACCTCGGGCGCCTCGGCTGCGGCGATCGAGAAGGGCAATTACCGTCATTTCATGCAGAAGGAGATTTTCGAACAGCCGACGGTCGTCGCGCAGACTCTGCGCAGCTACTTGCGCCCCGTCGAGCAGCAAATTGCGCTGCCGCAGATGGAGTTCGACATCTCGGCCGTCGAGCGCGTCACGATCGTCGCTTGCGGCACCAGTTACTACGCCGGCATGGTCGCCAAGTATTGGTTCGAACAGTTTGCCCGCGTGCCGGTGGATATCGATTACGCCAGCGAATTTCGCTATCGCGATCCAGTCCTGCAGCCGGGTGGGCTGGCCCTGTTCATCTCGCAAAGCGGCGAAACCGCCGACACGTTGGCGGCGCTGCGTCATTGCAAGGCCCACGGGCAGACAATCGCGGTGGTGGTCAACGTGCCGACCAGCTCGATGGCGCGCGAGGCGGACTTGCTGCTGCCGACCCATGCCGGCCCCGAGATCGGCGTTGCCTCGACCAAGGCGTTTGCCTGTCAGCTCGCGGTGCTGGCGGCGCTCGCGGCTCACTTCGCAGTCCGGAAAGGGCGCATGAGCCGCGCTGAAGAAGCCGAAGTCGTCCGCCATCTGCTCGAGGCGCCCGCGTGCCTCAACGCCGCGCTCGCGCACGACGGTGAGATCGCGGCGATCGCACCGTTGATCAGTTCGGCCCGCGACGTGCTCTACCTGGGACGTGGTCTTGATTATCCACTGGCGCTCGAAGGCGCACTCAAGCTCAAGGAAATCAGCTATATCCATGCCGAGGGCTACGCCGCGGGCGAGATGAAGCACGGGCCGATCGCGCTGATTGACGAATCGGTGCCGGTGATCGTGCTGGCTCCGAGCGGCCCGCTGTTTGAAAAGACCGTTTCGAATATGCAGGAAGTCCGCGCACGGGGCGGTAAGATTGTGCTAATTTCGGACAAGGCCGGTTTGGCCGATGCCGGCGAAGGGTGCCTGGCGACCATCGAGATGCCGCGCGTGCATCCGTTGATCGCGCCGTTGGTCTACGCGGTGCCGGTCCAGTTGCTTGCCTACCATATCGCAGTAATCAAGGGCACCGATGTCGACCAGCCACGCAATCTCGCGAAGTCGGTAACAGTCGAATAAGTTTCACTTTGTGCTCTCTGCGGGTGGGTGTTTTTACGATGCCCTAACGATTGTCGGGTTAAGCCGCGCTCGTGACAGGCAATCCTTCCGACTTGCCGACGCTGCCGCTTCGCCTCGGTGCGCTCGAAATCCTCGGCATTCGCGATCCCGCGGACGGCGGGTGGGTGCGTTTGCGCACGCTGCAATACGCGCAACTGCCCGAACTTGCGCCGCGGCGGACGATCGGCCAGGCGCTTGCCGCTCTGGTGACGTTGGGTCTGTTGATAGGCCGGGTCCCGTGGGTCCTCATCGGCGCGTGGGTCGCGTTTTCAAGTGTTGCGGTGTGGTACGCGTGGCGGGTCGACCGCAGTTTCGCCGACATAGCCGCGCGGTCCGTCAATCGCAGCGAACTGAAGCGCCAGACTTATGCCATGGCCCTGTGCGCGGCGGCGTGGGCGGCGGCGATCGTTTTGCTCCACGTCTATGGCAGCGACACCGAACAGTTCGCAATCTGGACCCTGGTGGCGATGCTGATCGCGGCCTTGGTCGCGACAATGCCGGCGGCGCCGATCGCCACGGCCCTGTTCGCCGTTGTCACCGGGGCCGTGGCGGTGGGCGGCTTCGCAGCGCATGGAGAATTTGGCTTCGCGGCGGTGACGGTGGCCTTTGTTGCCACCGCCGTGTCCGGAACGATAGAATCCTCACGCACCTATTTATCCGCTCGCATTGCCGAAGCCGGGGTGGCGGAAAAGGACGAGGTCGTTTCGCTTTTGCTGCGCGAGTTCGAGGAGAACGAGGCCGACTGGCTGTGGCAGGTCGACACCAATCGCCGGGTCCGTTCTGTCAGCCCTCGGTTCGCGTTTGCGCTGGGCCGCGACAACCACGCGATCGATGGCCAGTCATTCATTCAGTTGGTCGCGGGCGAGGCCTGGTCGACGGGCCATTTCCCGCCCAGTCTGCATGATATGGCCGAGCGGCTCCGTCGGCGCGAAAGTTTCAACAACCTGCTGGTCCAGGTCGAAGTTGCCGCCGGGCGCCGGTGGTGGGAACTGTCCGGAACCCCGATGCTCGACGCAAAAGGAGCGTTCGTGGGCTTCCGCGGGGTTGGCTCGGACGTCACCGAGCAGCGAGAATCGGACGAAAAGATCGCCTATCTGGCGCGCTACGATACGCTTACAGGACTGCCTAACCGGCTGATGCTCACCGAGGCGCTGGGCGAGGCGATGCGCTATGCCGAACAATGGAAGAGTCGCTGCGCGTTCCTGATGATCGATCTTGATCGCTTCAAGCAGGTCAACGATTCGCTCGGCCACATGATCGGCGATCGGTTACTGGCGCAAGTGTCGCAGCGGCTGAAAGCAGTCCTGAGCGACAACGAGCGGTGCGGGCGCCTGGGCGGGGACGAATTCGCGATCGTAATCCGCGATGCGACCGAGCGGGGCTGCATCGACCGTCTCGCCGGCGCCTTGATCGAGGCCCTGTCGAGCCCCTACACCGTCGACAACCACACCTTGTACATCGGTGCCAGCATCGGGTCCGCAATTGGGCCGCGCGACGGCACCTCGGTGGAAATGCTGATGCGCAATGCCGACCTGGCACTTTACCAGGCGAAGGACGATGGCGGGGGGGCGCACCGCAGTTACGAGCCCACGCTCCATGCCAACGCCGAGGAACGCCGCACGCTGGAGGCGTCGCTACGCCAGGCGATCGGCAAGAACGAGTTGCGGCTTAACTTCCAGCCCGTCGTGGACACACACACCGAGCAGGTCGTCAGCTTCGAAGCTCTGATGCGCTGGCACAGCGGCGAGCATGGCTTCGTCAGTCCCGGCAAATTCATCCCACTGGCGGAAGATACCCGCCTAATCGTGCCGATGGGCGAATGGGCACTGCACGAGGCGTGCCGCGAAGCGGCCCGCTGGCCCGAACCGATCAAGGTTGCGGTCAACGTTTCGGGCGAGCAGTTGCTCGAGCCTGGCTTCTCCAACACCGTGGTCCGGGCCCTGGCCGACAGCGCGCTGCCCGCGCACCGACTAGAGGTCGAGGTCACTGAAAGCATCTTCCTGCGCGATGCCCGCCTCGCCCGCCAGGCACTCGAGGAAATCATGGCCTTGGGCTGCTCGGTCGCGCTCGATGATTTCGGGACCGGCTACTCGTCGCTGGGCTATCTGCGCAGCCTCAAGTTTTCGACTATCAAGGTCGACCGCAGTTTCGTCCAGGGCGCCGCGCAAGGGAGCCGCGAAAGCGTCGCTATCATCCGCGCGGTCGTGGCCATGGCGCAAAGCCTTGGCATGGCCACCACCGCCGAAGGGGTCGAAACTCTCGAAGAGGCGACCATGATCCGCGATTTCGGGTGCGACAAGATCCAGGGGTTCTACTTCGGCCGTCCGATGGAAGCGGCCGACGCGTTCTCGCTGGTTACCCGCAAGGGCCGCGCCGTCGCGGCGTGACGAGTTAGCCAGCGCCGCGCTCGGCCAAGTCTAAGCCGACACCAGACCCCGCACCGCGCTGTCGAACAGTGCGCGCCCGTCGATTCCGCCCAGCTCCTGTTCCACCGCCCGCTCGGGATGCGGCATCATGCCCAGCACATTGCCCGCTTCGTTGAGGACGCCAGCGATGTGCCGCTGTGAGCCGTTGACATCTTCGGCGTAGCGCAGGGCTACGCGACCATCGCCCTCGAGCCGGTCGAGGGTCGCGGCGTCAGCAAAATAATTGCCATCGTGGTGCGCCACCGGCAAGTGGATCGTCTGCCCAGATTCGTAGCCAGTGGTGAACAGCGACTGGCTGGTCTCAACCGTCAGGGGCACCATCCGGCAGGTGAAGGTCAACTGGGCATTGCGCATCAGCGCCCCCGGCAGCAGGCCCGCTTCAGTCAGTACCTGAAAGCCGTTGCACACCCCGAGCACGGGCACGCCGCGTCCTGCCGCCGCGATGACCGCGCGCATGATCGGGCTGCGCGAGGCAATCGCTCCGCAGCGCAAATAGTCGCCGTAAGAAAACCCGCCCGGCACCGCGATGAAATCGAGCCGTTCGGGGAGTTCAGCATCGCCATGCCACACCCTCAGCGCGGGCGCTCCCGTGGCCCGCTCCAGCGCCACCGCCATGTCGCGATCGCAATTCGAGCCGGGGAAAGTGATTACCGCGGCGCGCAGGCTCATCAGACAGTCTCCGGTTTCTCGATGCGGTAGTTTTCGATCACCTGATTGGCGAGCAACTTGCCGCACATCTCGTCGAGCACGGCGTCGGAAGTGCCGTCGGCGACGTCGAGCTCGATCAGCCGGCCGACCCTGACCCCCTTAATGCCCGAAAAACCGAGTCCTTCGAGCGCGTGGTGCACTGCGCGACCCTGCGGGTCGAGCACGCCGGGTTTGAGGCTGACTCGGATAACGATTTTCATCGGCTGCGGACCCTCATCGCGCGCGAACCTCCCGTGGGAAGCGGTCGAAATTTTCGCGGCTATGACGGCTCGCGCAGCCCTGGGCAAGCACGCCGCCAGGATTGTAGGCCGTGGTTAGCGGCGCCCGCCGAGAACCGAGCCAAGGATGCTCCCAAGCCCGCCACCGAGACCCCCGCCGCCGAGACCCCCGCCGCCGAGACCACCGCCAAGCCCACCGCCCGCTAGGCTGCCCAGAACAGAGCCGAGGATGCCGCCGAGACCGCCTTGCTGCCCAGCGGACCGTTTCGCCATATAGCCGGCCACCAGCATCGCCACGATCGGCAGCATCTTCTTGAGCAGCGCGGGATCGAGCCCAGTGGTTTGAGCGGCTTGCCCGGCCACTTGGCGGCTGACATCCTTCGAGCCGAATAATTGACCAAGCAATTGGTTGCCGCTGGCGATGTCGGTCGGCTCTGGCCCTACTACGTTGTCCGCCAGCTGCGCGCCGCCGAGCCCGGACAGCGTGGCTTCGAGCGCGCTCGCCTGGGGCGCCTGGGCACCGCCGGCCTGGTCACCCATGCCGGCAAGGATCGACGGCAGCAACGCCTCCGCCCCTTGGCGCGCCTGGTCGCGTGGAACGCCCAATTGGCTGGCGAGAGCATCGATGCCCCCGGCGGGGATAAGTTCGTCGAGGTTCATGGCGTTTCCTTGTTCGGATATTGCGGGGTGGCAACGCGCGGCTCGGCGAACGGGTCCAGCCGTTATGCCGGAACGGGGATTACCAATTTGTCATGCGACCGCCACGCCCAGGCAGGGTGCGCGGGCCTACTCCGGCCATGCGGCCATCTCGCGCCGCGAGTGACTTTCGGAGACGGATGATGACCTTTCGCAACATTGCCATGATCGCAGCCAGCGGCCTGCTGCTCGCGAGCCCGCTGGCCGCCCAGGCAGCAATGACCAAGGCGACCACCGCCAAGGTTGCCAACACCACCTGCAAGGGCCTCCACGGCAAGACGCTCAAGACCTGCAAGCAGAACATGAAGAAAGCCGCCAAGTAAGCGTTTTCAGGCGCGCGCTCGAACGTCTCGTTCTCCCCCCACGTGATCCGTGCCGGTAGCGCGCGCGCCGGTCAGCACGGTGGAGCTGGTTTGGCCGCTAGCCGCTTGCGGGTAGCGCCAGCCGCACGATCAGTCCCGGTCGTGCGTCAGCCAACTCCACCGTGCCCCCATGCAATCGCGCGGTCGCCGTCACCAGTGCGAGACCGAGGCCGGATCCGGCGATGTGGCGCGCGGGATCGAGCCGGCCGAACCGGCTGAGCGCTTCTGCCCTGCGCTCGGGTGCGATCCCCGGACCATCGTCCGACACCTCAAGCACCACCACCTTGCCAACGCGACGACCGGTCAAGCGAATGGTGGTGCCACCCGTTGCATACCGCAGGGCGTTTTCAATCAGGTTACCGAGCGCCTGCCCGATCAACTCGCGGTGGCCCGGGAGCACCAGGCCGGCGAGCGATTCGGACGTGATCGAGAACCCTTGGTGCTCCGCCAGCGGGCCGTAAATCTCCGCCACATCGGCCAGCACCGCATCAACCGGGACCGGCTGGAAACGCTCGCGCCCGATGCCAGCCTCCGCACGGCTGATCTGGAGCGCTGTTGCCAGCAGCGTATGGAGCCCGACCGCTTCGCTGCGTGCGGCATCAAGCGCGGCTAGCCGAGCAGGGCCGCCCAGCGTGCGGGCCTGCTCCAGGGCGCTTTGCAGCCGGGTGATCGGACTGCGCAAGTCGTGGGCGAGTCCGTCGGTCACGAGACGTAGTTCGGCGACTAGCATTTCGATGCGCTCCAGCATCGCGTTGAGCGCCTGGCCGAGGCGATCGAAGGCATCGCCGCTGGCATCGCTCGCAACCCGCTGCGACAAGTCACCCGATCCGACTTGCTCGGCAATTCGCGCAATGCGCGAAACCCGCCGCTCGACCAGCCGCAGCAGCATCACCGTCAGGCCCAACGCCAGCGGCGCGGCGAGCAGCGCGGCCATCAGCAACCCGCGCGTATTGGCTCGCCGCAGGGGCTCGGCGCTACTTTGGTAATGCCCCGCGACCAGCCGCGCGCCATCAGGCAGGCGGCTGACCTCGAATCGCGCCAGTTCGGCTTCGTCGCGGGCCGGCCTGGTCTGCATACGTTCGAGCCAGCCGGTCCGTGGCAGGCCGGCGGGAAGCTGCGCCAGGTTTCCCGCCAGCACGCGACCGTCGGGCGCCACATAGGCGAGCACGGTTTCACCGGAAGGATCGAGCAGGACCCGTTCGCGGATCGAAGTGATCAGACCGCGCGTGCCTTCGCTTTCAAAATCGGCGAGCAGTTCCTCGCGCACTTCGCGGACGAGGGCGCGCTCTTCTTCGCCCAGCGCGCGCTGGCTGATCAGTTGCATGAACGCGAGCATCGCCAGTGTGGGGATGAAGATGGCCGCGAACAGCACCACCGCCAGGCGGGCCGAAGTCGAGGCGAGAAACCGTGACAGCTATGTAAGTCCCAGGCGGTATCCCGCGCCGCGAACAGTATGCAGCAACGGCTCTGCGAAACCATCGTCGATCTTCTTGCGCAGCCGGCTGACGTGGACGTCAATTACATTGGTGCCGGGATCGAAGTGATAATCCCACACGCCTTCGAGGAGCATCGTACGAGTGACCACCTGATCCTGATGGCGGAGAAGGAATTCGAGCAAGCGGAATTCGCGCGGCTGAAGGTCGACTGTCCGCCCGGCGCGGCGCAATTTGCGGGCCAGCAAATCCATCTCGAGATCGCCGCACGCGAGCCGGGTGACCGGCAATCCGCGGTCGGACTTTCGCACCAACAGTCGGAGGCGAGCCAGCAGTTCGGAAAACGCAAACGGTTTGACCAGGTAATCGTCCGACCCTGCCGTCAGCCCGTCAACCCGGTCATCGGAGGTGCCGAGCGCAGACAGGATCAAAATCGGGGTCGCGATCTCCGCCGCGCGCAACGCCTTGAGCACCGCCATGCCGTCCATCTGCGGCAGCATCCGGTCAAGCACGATTGCATCGTACGTGCCGTCGGTGGCCAGGAAAACTGCGTCGCGCCCGTTGCCCACCCGGTCAACCGTGAAGTTCTCCTGGGTCAGGCCCTTGGCGATGAAATCGGCGGTGGCCTCGTCGTCTTCGACCACCAGGATCTTATGGCTCACACGTACCTCCGCGATCCGCTTACCCCGTCCGGGCGTACGGTGCTGCTTAAGGTTTTGTCATCTCGCCCGCTACTCGCGGCAATACGTCGATCTCCACTCGCTGGTCGAGCTGAAGGTATCGCGCCGCCATCGCCTGCACATCGGCCGGGGTCAGGCCTTCCAGGATTCGCTTGCCGCTCAGAAACCGGCCGATCCGTTCGGGCTTGCGCTGGGCGTGCTCGACTACGTCCATCCACCCGCGATTGCTCTTGAGCGCGTTGTCGTAAGTTTCGATCATCGGCTGGCGGGCGCGCAACAAAACGTCAGCGGTGACCGGTGTCGCGATTAGCGCACGCACCGCGCCCAGCATCGCTTCACGCGCGGCGGCGACTTGGGCGGTGTCGACCTGGGCCGCGATGGTGAACACCCCGTAGCCGGGATAAACGTCCGATTCGGTGGCGCTGACGCCGGGCGAATAAGTCTCGCCAAGTTCCTCGCGCAGCTTGTCCACCAACGACAGGCGCATGACCCGCTCGAGCAGTTCAAGCCGCAATTCGTCGGTGAAATCGCTGTCGTCGCGGGTCGGCCAACTCATCCGCACGATGGCTTGGTCGGCCGGTCCGTCATGTCGCAGCACTCGCAGGCTGCGGTCGGCGGTGAAGCCGCGACGGCGGCTTTCGCCATAATCGCCGAACTGGGCCTCGCGCGGGGGGAGGGCGCCGAGCGTGCGCCCGACCAGCGCGATAACCTGCGCTTCGTCGAAGTCGCCGACCAGCGCCAACTCCATCGCTCCATGGTCGAGCCGGTCGGAGATATCGGCCTTGAGCTGGGCAAACGACAGCTGGAGATACGCATCGAGCGGCTGGAGCGTGAAGCGCGGATCGTTGTCGGACAGGATGCGGCCGAGCGAGTTCTGCAGGGCATCTTCGGGCGTGGCGGTCAGGCGGGCGAAGAAATTGCGCATGTTGCGCCGGTACTGGACCTCGCCTTGGGGGCGATAGCCGGGATCGGTGACCGCCGCGGCCATCAGTTGCAACTGCAGTTCAAGATCGCGCGGCGTGGTGACCGCGCCGAGCACGAACGTTTCGGCATCGGCGTTGAAGCGGAAATTGACCGCGCGGCCGGCCAGGATCGACTGCAATTGGTCCATCGAATGCTTGCCAAGGCCGCCAACGGGCAGGACATCGTCCATCGCGGTCGCCAGCGGATGGTCGCGCGTGTTGAGCAACTGGCCGCCGTCGATGTTGAGCTCGAGCGCGACCGAATCCTGCTGAAGCGAGGTCCGCTTCAGGCTCAGCTTGAGCCCGTTGGAGAAGCGCACCAGACGCACCCCCAGCAGTGGTTCGGCGGTATCGGATACGACTGTCCCGGGCGGGCCGAAATCGCTGTAGCCCCATTGCCCCAGGCTTTCAGACCGCGGCGCGGCGACTTGGGCGGTAAGCCCCTTGTCCCATGCCGCGCGCAGCGCCTCGGCCCCGCCGACCGGGGCGCGGCGTCCTTCGAAGCGGATCAGGGGCTGGTCGAGCGGGACTAGCTGCGCCCTGAACGCCGCGAGCAGTGTCGCGGGCGTGATGGTGGGCGAATGCTGCTCGAACCGCTGCAGTGCGCTCTCCGGCGTGGTCGGGATCTGCCCATCGGTCAGAAGGGTCAGCGCGCCGGTAATGTAGCTGGAGTTGCTGCGGGTCTCGCTGCCGCGCGCGTTATTCTCCAGGCTGGAGCGCAAATTGGCGACCTGTTCGTTCACTTCCGCCTGCGTGAAGCCGAATTCCATCGCCCGGCGGTACTCCGCCTGAGCCGCGGCGAGGCCTTTTTGCCATTCACCGTCTGCAGAATCCACGATCAGCTGGGTCGTGCGCCCGGCGTGGAAAAGATCACTGGTGCCAAGCCCCGCGCCGCGGAACGGCGGGTTCTCGGCCCGCGCGAGCGCCTGGAAGCGGCGGTTGACGATGGCGTAAGCCAGTTGGCGGCGCACATTGCCCTGGCGCCAGGCGACGGTGTCCGTCTGGTCGAGCCACGGCCCGCTGCGCGACACCACCGTGCGCTCCGACAGGGCGGGATCGATGTAGACGTCGGTTTCGCCCTTGCGTTCGAATGGCACGGGCCCCGGTTCGCTGCGCGGCACCAGCGGCGCCGGTGCCCAGCTCTCGAAGTGCTTCCTGATCGCCGCCTCGACCGCGTCGGCATCGACGTCGCCAATCACAATGACCGCGCTGTTCTCCGGGCGGTAAGCGCGCCGATAAAGCGCCCGCAGGCCAGCCGGCGTGGCGCCCGCGATCGATGCCGCGGTGCCGATCGTCAGCCGGTCGAGGAAATGCGCGCCGGCGTAGTTGAAGGCGCTGCTGTCGACATAATTGCGCAACGCATACGTGTCGCGCACGCGCCGCTCGGACAGCACCACTCCTTTCTCGCGCTCGACCGCGGCGGCATCGAAGGTCAGCTCGCTGGCAGTCTCGCGCATGAGCATCAGTGCGGTGTCTAGCAGCCCTGGATCGTTGCGCGGCAGGTCGAGCTTGTAGAGTGTGACATCGTAATTGGTCGACGCGTTGGTATCGGCCCCGAACGCCAGTCCTTCGCGTTCGAGCAGGCGAACCATTTCACCTTCGGGGACATGAGTCGTGCCGTTGAACGCCATATGCTCGATGAAATGCGCATAGCCGCGCTCGGTGTCGGTCTCCGCCAGCGAGCCGTCGTCGACCCAGAACTGCACCATCGCGGTGCCCTTGGGCGTGCGGTTGGGCCGGATGATGAAGCGCATGCCATTGGCCAGCCGGCCAAAGCGATAGGCGGGATCAGGCTTCAGATCGCTGTTCGTGAACGGCCACTCGTGCCGCGGATCGACCGGAGCGGTTTGGGCAAGAGCGGGGACGGCCGCGAGCAGGAGCAGCAGCGCGGCGAGAAAGCGGCGGATCATCGGGGCGGCTTGTGGCTGAGCGAGCCTGTGCCGGCAATGGCTTGCAAACGAGATCGCGGCCTTGGCCCACCAAGGAAAGGTAGGGTTACGCACATTTGCGGACATTGCACGATGAGTCCAAACTGCAGGTTCGTGATCCACCTTTCACCAACTAATGCTTACCCCGCGCCACTAATTTCGCCCGTTTTCGACCCAGGTGTGCCATTCCATCACCTCGACGCGAACCGGGCGCCCATCGGCATCGCGCGCCGGGCGGTAAGTGAACCGCTGCATGATCAGCCGACAGACGAGCTCATCGACGGTCGCAACGCCACTTGGGCGAACCGCGTGGCAATTGCTGGTCGATCCATCGACGTTGACGGTAAAGCGCACTTGCACGCTAGCTTTTTGGCCCAACGCGAGCACGCCTAGGGGCAAATCTTCGTAAGCCAGTTTGCCGCGGATTTGCCGGGGGCCCACCACGGCGTCCTCATCGCCGTCGCCGCTGTCGCCGCCGCCGCCGCCGCCTAGGCCATTGCCGGCTCCACCCACGCCTTGTCCGGGGCCTCGTCCGGCCGAGGCGCCGGTATTTGACGCAGCGCCGACTCCCGCCTGGGTCGCGACGACCACCGGCGGGGGAGGGATCAACGGCTGGATCACCGGCGGGGCAACGATCGCGGTAGCCTGCTTCTTGATATTCTGGGGAGCCGCTTTTTCCTTGGCCTTATGCGCCGCATGGTGCGGCGGTGGCGGCGTGGGTAACGGCGGGGGCGGCGGATGCGGCGGGCGAAACGTGATCGAAGTCAGTGGTTGAGACACGACTCTCGTCGGCCGTACTCCCAGCCCAAAAACGAGCGCTGCGCCAATCAGAGCGACAACAAAGACCGACGTTGCCGCTGAAATCGTGCGTGGGGGTTCCCAGGCGTACATCGGGACAAGCGCCTATCGACAAAGTCATAGACCAACACTGAATGGTGTCGCGCTGAGCAAGCTATCCTCAGGTCTCGCAAGCATCCATTGATCGGCTGAGGCTTCACAAGAGACAGTGGAGCGGCAAAAGGAAACAAGGGCCCAGCTTGCCAAACACGGATTGCAATCCGCAGTCCGCCGGCCGGGCCCTTCTTATCGGCGCTGGATACTAGCGGCAACGAACCCTGTGGTGCGCGATCGAACGACCGGCCAAGCCGCCGCCAACGGCGCCCACGACAGGCCCCACCGCACCGTGCGTGACCGCGGCACCGAGCAAAGCGCCGGCGCCCGCGCCAACGACAGCTCCGACGGTGCCATCTCCACGGTGGCAACCGTAGCGGCCGTTGTTACCTTGGTAGACCCGATGGTGACGGTGATGTGTACGTGCCTCGGCCGCTATCGGGGCAGCGGCGGTCGCTATCGAAGCTGCGGCCGCAAGCATCAGAACGCTGTTCTTGAACATTGCAATCTCCATGTGTGACTTGTGCATAACCCTCTTCCGACGCCTATGATCCACAACCCAGCATTAACCGCACGACAAAGCCCTGCCGAATCAATGAGTGGAAGCACGGTAGACCCGGCCTGGGCTCAATGTCCTGCCGAGGAGCGCTTTTCGGAGTTCGCCCAACGAAACCATGAACGGCCACTACCGACGCTTGCTCAGGGAGGCGGCCGTTTCGAGTGCCACTGCCATTTTCTTGCGCAATCGCACAAGAGATTCGAACGCCAGCCTTCTTCCCCTTAGAACCAGATCCCAGATTTGGCGCGGTGGGCGCCATCCGAACACTTTCCCGGGGGGCTAAATTTTCCTTTGCAAAACCGGCGGGCGACCGCTGGTGAGAAGTCCGCCGTCAGAACCCCATCTCGATCCCGGCGGACACAGCGCGCCCTTGCACACGCTGCGTCCATCCGCCTTCCAGCGAGCGGGCATCGTTGGTAACCGCATGCACATTGGTAAGGTCGGTGGCGTCGATACGCAGGTCGGTGCGTTTTCCCGGCAAACGGGCGTGATAGATGGCGGCGAGGGCGAACACCGCGTAATTTGAATGGCGCGCTCCATTAGGATTGGCCGCCTCGCTGGTCCACGGGGCCCCGCTCGACAATTGCACGTCTGACGACAGTGACACCCGATCGAACCGCTGGGTGACGCCCCCGGAAAAAGTGAATGGCCGATCGCTTCCGAGCGGCACCGTTGTTCGCGAGGCAGCCGCCAATGTCGCCGACGCGAACAGCCGCGCGGTATCGACCAACGTGCGGCCGCGAGCACTTGAAAGCGCGGCGTTAGCCCAGACGGTGGTTCCTCGCGAAGCGAAAGTTGTCGAAAGCTCGAGCCCCCTGAGCCGTGCACTGCGAAACTCGAACGCGACCAGGGTCGCCCACCCGATCGCGCTGTGCTCGGCGAGGTAATTGCGCACGTTGCGCGTGTAACCGTCGACCCCGATCGTAAAACCGCCGAACCGGTGTTGCGCGCCGATATCGAGATAGTCGTCGCGCTCGACCGGCAGGCTTGCCGCGGCGTATCCTGCGTCTAGCGAAGACGCCGAGGCATAGCGCGCGTATCCAGCGTGGGCCGTAAAACCGCTTTGGGTCTCCCACACCAAGCTCGCCCGCGGCTGGACCTTGACCGCGGAGTCGATCCCGGTGAGCCAGTCGGTCCGCACGCCGAGGTCGAAAGTCAGGGCGTCGGTGATTTTCCATTCGTCCTGGGCATAGAGCGCGACGGGGATGCGGGCGCGGCTCGCCGGTAGTCGCGCAAGCCCGACTTCGGTCACCGTGTCGTAGCTCGCGAGCAGCCCGAAACGCATGACGTGTGCCGCTCCGACTTCGGCGCTGGCATCCACTTGGGTTCCAAAGGTGGCGTGCTGCTCTGCGACGCGGGTTCGGACCGATGATTCGCCGGCAAACACCGAGGCCTGAACCGTCAACCCTCCGCTTGAATGCTGGAAGGTGGCCGCTCCGTAGCCATTATTGTTGTGCTCGGTCCCTGCGGGAAGAAACGATGGTCCGAACCGCTGGTGGGTGCTGGAGCCGCCGATCAGGAACGAGAGGCGATCCTTATCGCCGATCAAGTGGTCTACAAAGCCGAGCCCTTCCAATTCGTCGCGCCGGTCGACATACGATTGTCCGGCGGCGTCCGCCACGGATGCGCGGACGTGTTCGAAGTTGGCCGATCCGAACAGGCTGGCGCGCCCCGCCGAGCTTGCCCACTCGATGGCCGGCTCCAGCATCCCGTCGGTGCCCCCGAACGCCTCCGCCTCTCCCCCATGCTGGTACAGTCCATTTTTGGTCGTCACGCTGATAACCCCGGCGGGGGCGAAGCCGAACTGAGCCGAAAGCGTTCCGGTGAGCAGGCGGGTGGTTTGCGCGAACCGCGCGCTGATGTGATCGGCAGGATCGGTCATGACCGCAGGCACGATCACGTTGTTGATGCGGATCTGGGTGGCCACCGATCCCCGAACCGTCAGGCCGCCCGCCCCCGGCACCACGCCCGGCGCTTGGGCCAAGATCGCAGCAAGGGTGCCGGTCTCACCTCCTGGCCGGTTCTCAATCGTCTCGTTCGTCAGTGTATAGACGGTCGCGCCGAGCCCGGCGTCGATACGCGAGCGCGCATCATCAAGCGCCCGGGCAGAAACGACGATGGCACTGCTTGGCTGGGCGCCGGCTTCGTCGTCTTCATCCTCGTCGATGGGCGCCCTGGCGCGGGATTTCGGGGCCGCGGGCGGTTGATCATCTTCGTCACGCATAGGCGCGTTTACCGCTGCCTGCTGGTGCGGTTCCTCGGCGGGTTGGGGGGCCGCCTTTTCGTCATCGTTGTCGTCGCTCGGAGGCTTCCGCGCCGACGTGTACTTTGGCCGGGCCTTGGAGTCGTCCTCGTCGGGTTCGGGTCGCGCGGAAAGGGATCGCGTCGATTGGCCGGCAGGGTAGTCCGCAGGGGCGGACGACAGTGCGCCCAACAAGAAAGCAGTTGTTAGCGCGATTGGCATCGTGATTCCTTCGCGAGAACATGGTCGGCCACATTTTCGGGCCGCCGATCACGGACTCGCGCGGTAGAGAAAAGCGGTTTTGCCCTACTTCTTCCCCTTGGGACCTGATCTCAGCTTGGCGCGGTGGGCGGACATGTCGAACACTTCGCCAGGGCCCGAATCTTCGTTGAGCAGGCCGAGCCGGCGGGCGACTTCCTGGTAGGCTTCTTCCTCGCCGCCGAGGTCGCGGCGGAAGCGGTCCTTGTCGAGTTTTTCGCCGGTCGCCATGTCCCATAGCCGGCAATTGTCGGGGCTGATTTCGTCTGCCAGGATCACGCGGGCGTAATCGCCATCCCAGATGCGCCCGAACTCAAGCTTGAAATCGATCAGGCGAATGTCGATCGCGGCGAACATCCCGCACATGAAATCGTTCACCCGGATCGCCATCGACGAGATGTCCTGCATCTCCTCGTTGGTCGCCCACCCGAAGCAGGCGATGTGCTCTTCGGCTACCATCGGGTCGTTAAGTTCGTCCGACTTCAGGTAATATTCGATCAGGGTGTGTGGCAGCGGCTCGCCTTCCTCCATCCCGAGGCGGGTGGCGAGGCTGCCG
>JBDSUJ010000083.1:0-21182 GCA_039927815.1 Croceibacterium sp.
GATTGAAAGGCGCCGGACGATCGGCGCCTTTTCTTATTTCGCCAGCAGGCGCTCGGCCATGCGCCGCACTTCCTCGCCGATGTCAGCGCGTTCCAGCGCGAGCGCCAGTGTCGCCTCGACGAACCCAATCTTGTTACCACAGTCGAACCGGCGCCCGGCGAAAGTGACCGCGTGGAACGGCTGTTGGCCGATCATGCGCGCCATGGCGTCGGTGAGCTGGATTTCGCCCCCCGCGCCTTTCCCCTGGCCTTCGAGCGTGCGCATCACCTCGGGCTGGAGGATGTAGCGCCCCGAAACGATCAGGTTCGACGGCGCCTCCTCGCGCGTCGGCTTCTCGACCAGGCCCGTCACTTCGGTCAGCGGCCCGTTGCGCGTGCCGGGGGTTATCACCCCGTAGCTGGACACCTCGTCCCACGGCACTTCGAGCACCGAGATCACATTGCCGCCGACTTCGTTATAAGCGGCCACCATTTGCGCCAGGCAGCCCGGGGTGCCCACCATCAGCTCGTCCGGCAACAGGATCGCAAACGGCTCGTCACCGACAATCGCCCGCGCGCACCAGATCGCGTGGCCCAGGCCGAGCGGCACTTGCTGCCGCACGGTGATCAGGTCGCCGGGCGTAAAACGGGTGGGATCGAGCGCCGAGATATCCTTGCCGCGCTCAGTCATCGTGCTTTCGAGCTCGTAGGCGATATCGAAATGCTCGACCAACGCGGTCTTGCCACGCCCGGTGACGAAGATCATCTGCTCAATCCCCGCTTCCCGCGCTTCGTCGACTGCGTATTGGATCAGCGGCCGGTCGACGATCGGCAGCAGTTCCTTGGGAATCGCCTTGGTCGCCGGCAGGAAGCGGGTGCCGAGCCCGGCCACGGGAAAAACGGCTTTGCGGATCGGGCGGGGGCTGGTCATGCGGCGCTCGTTATGGGGACGGGGGCGGCGGGTCAACGGCGGATCGGGGCGGCGCGAATTTCCAGAACTTTCGCCCGCGGCGTGCGTTGGGCGATTCAAACCCCTCCGCCGAGGGATGAAGGAGATAATGATGGCCTTGCTCAAACTCGCCGCGCTCGGAACGCTCGGTTATGTGGCGTACAAGTATTTTGACCAGGCGCGGGATAATAGTCCGCCGGCTTTCGCGGCGGGCCAGGAACCGGGCCACAACTTCGCCAAAGTGCGCGATGCCGGTCCGCATGCCATGGCCGACAAGCCGACCCGCCAATGGACCAAGGAAGATCAGGCGATCGACGAAAGCTTTCCCGCAAGCGATCCGCCGTCGAATTATTGACCGGCGGCGAAGCGCGCCGCCAGCCACAGACGCAGCGCGCTCGCCAGTCCGGGCGGACGGTTTGCTCCGATGCGGGCGGCGTCGATCCGCGCGACCAGCGCATTGATCGGTATCCGCTCCTGCTGGGCGGCCAGCTTGAGCAATTCCCAGAACAGCGGTTCGAGGCTGACCGACGTCTTGTGCCCGGCGATTTCGACCGAGCGCTTGACCGGCGGGTGGTAAAGCTGGGCCATCTCACCCGCTCAGTACATATGCTGCCCGCCGTTGATCGACAAAGTCGACCCCGTCACGAACCCGCCGTTCTCCGACGCGAGGAAGGCCACGCCGCGGGCAATCTCGTCGGCATTGCCCAAGCGGCCGACCGGAATCCTGGCGACGATCTTCTCGAGCACGTTCTCTGGCACGGCGGCGACCATGTCGGTGTCGATGTAGCCCGGCGCGATGGCGTTGACGGTGATGCCGAAGCGCGCGCCTTCCTGGGCAAGCGCCTTGGTGAAGCCATGGATCCCGCTCTTGGCCGCGGCATAGTTGACCTGACCGTACTGGCCTGCCTGGCCGTTGATCGAACCGATGTTGACGATTCTGCCCCAGCCACGGTCCTTCATGCCCGGGAAGCACGCCTTGGCCATGTTGAAGCAACCCCCCAGGTTGATACGCATGACGTCATACCAGTCCTCGAATGTCATCTTGAGGAGGGTGCCATCGCGGGTGATGCCGGCATTGTTCACCAGCACGTCGATTGGCCCGACCTCGGCGGCAACCTGATCGCACCCGGCCAGCGTCGCTTCGTGGTCGCCCACGTCCCACTGATATGCCGGAATTCCGGTTGAGTCAGTGAAGGCGCGGGCCTTGTCCTTGTTTCCGCCGTAGTTGGCGACGACGGTTAAGCCCTCGGCGCGCAAGGTTTCACAAATTGCGCGGCCAATGCCGCGAGTTCCGCCGGTAACGATCGCGACACGTGCCATAGCTCTCCCCTGTTGGACTTTTTATCTTCGCCAACGCCCGACTAGGCCAGCCGGTGCCGTGAGTGCAAAAGAAAAGCCCCGCCGAAGCGGGGCCATTCCGTTGGCTTCAGTCGCATCAGAAGCGGAACTGAGTCCCGACGTAGACGGCCTGATTGTCTTTCTTGGCCGTATCCGCAACCGGTGCGAGCCGGTCTTGTTCGGGCTGGTAGCGCACCCCTGCGGTAACGTTGACGTTGTGCGTGAGGCGATAGCTGCCAGCGAGATCGACCGCCTGTGCTTCTATCACATCGCGCGCATCGACAGTGCGCGGAGCAGCGGCCGGGCGCGGTTCGCTGGTCGCATTGCGCGCCACGAACCGGCTCGGACCTTCCTTCACACCGCCTGTCGGCCGGAAACTCGCGAGATCGGGGATCGACGCATCCGACAGCGTCCGCGACAGCGCCGGCGCGGCAGGTGCCGGCTTGGCGAAGCTCTGGTAACCACGCGCGAGCCCGAGATTGTAGCGCATCGGCGCCAGGCGCAGTTCCGTGGGCGTTCCCGCCAAGGCCAGGTCTTTCGCGGCGGCAATGACGGATCCCACCGAAACGACCCGCACCGCGCCTTCGTCAACGCGAACAGCGACGGTCATCGAACTGCTGGCCCGGTCGGATACGCCGGCCGGCGTGAAACGCATCAGGCGCGCCTTGCCGTTGCCCGATTGCGCCACGAGCAGGGCAATGCGCGGATCGATCGCGGCGGGCGTAAACTTGGCCACAGTTCCGCGGGGTAACGATTGCGACACACTGGCGCCCAGCGCACTGACGGCGAAACCGGCGCTGGGGATACAGGCGACGAGCCCACAGGCCGCGAGCACGCCGAAGCGACCTTTCGCGGTCATGGCCCGATGCTTGCTGCGCATGGTCACCTTGGATCGCCCTCTCTATGTTCTAACCAGACTCGAAACGGCCTTAACCGTTCCTGACCTGACGGACCGCGCGAGTCGATCCGCCGCCTGCTTACGCCGGGTTCACCGGGCTTGGCGAGTCGAGACGCAGGCCATGCAGCGGTTTTCGCGACCTGTTGCCTTCAATCCACAATCGGCAGGCAAGTTAACCGGCGGTTCAGCGCCATCGAGCGCAAATCGGGGCCACGAGCGGACCGCCTTGCCGCCCGCGGGATGGCGCACTAGAGGCTTCACTTTCGCGGGATACCGTCCCGCCAGCAGAACAGGACCGAGAATGGCTTCGACACGCGCTTCCCAGAGCCGCAACCGCCACCTGTCAATCGCGGGCGAAGCGGTGCTTGCCGGCCTGGCCATCATGCTGTCCGGTTGTGGCGGCAACGCGTTCGGCAATCCGTTCGGTAGTGGGCGCCCGGCATCGGCCCCGCGCATGGCCGACGCCCAGGTGAGCACGATCGGCGTCAATTCCTATCTTTGGCGCGCGACCCTTGAAACCCTGTCGTTCATGCCGTTGGCCCAGGCGGACAGCGCGGGCGGCGTGATCGTAACCGACTGGTACTCAAATCCCGACAATCCCAACGAGCGTGTCAAGCTGTCGGTAACGATCCTCAATCAGGATTTGCGCGCCGACGCCTTGCGAGTCGCCGCCAGCCGTGAAGTCAACCAGGGCGGCGCGTGGACCGGCGCCCCGGTGCAAGCGGCAACCGTCCAGCGGCTCGAAGACATCATCCTGACCAAGGCGCGCGATTTGCGCCGCTCGACGCTCGGCTGATCTTTTCCGAAAAGGAAGCCTGATGACAGACACGCGCTTCGATCCGTCGCAGGCCGACGGGCGCTGGCAGCGTGCATGGGAAGCGGCCGGCACGTTCCGGGCGGATGGCGCGGGCGCCAAGCCGACAGCCTATGTCCTCGAGATGTTTCCTTATCCGTCCGGTCGAATCCATATCGGTCACGTGCGCAACTATACGATGGGCGACGTGCTCGCGCGCTACAAGAAGATGACCGGCCATGCGGTGCTCCACCCGATGGGATGGGATGCTTTCGGCATGCCGGCCGAGAATGCCGCGATCGAACAAGGCGTCCACCCTGCCCAGTGGACCCGCCAGAACATCGCCACCATGAAGGCGCAGCTCAAGCGGCTCGGCTTCGCGCTCGACTGGTCGCGTGAGCTGGCGACCTGCGATCCCGACTATTACCGACACGAACAAGCGATGTTCATCGACCTTTACGAGGCGGGGCTGGTCTACCGCCGCCAGAGCGCGGTCAACTGGGATCCGGTCGACCACACCGTCCTGGCCAACGAGCAGGTCATCGACGGACGCGGCTGGCGCTCGGGTGCGCCGGTCGAACGGCGTCAGCTCAACCAGTGGTTTCTCAAGATCACGGAGTTTGCCGACGCGCTGCTCGATGGCTTGGGCGAACTCGACCAATGGCCCGACAAAGTGCGGCTGATGCAGGAAAACTGGATCGGCAAGAGCCAAGGCCTGCAGTTCTCTTTCTTGGGTAGCAACTTCGACGGTGAGATCGCGGTTTACACCACCCGGCCGGACACGATTTTCGGCGCCACGTTCGTGGCAGTGGCGGCGGACCATCCGATCGCGCAGAAAGCCGCAGCGGCCGACGGTGAAGCCGCCGCGTTTGTGGCGCTGTGCCGGACCGAGGGCACTTCCGAAGCGGTGATCGAGGCAGCAGAAAAGCTCGGCTACGACACTGGCCTGCGCGTCGCCCACCCGCTCAGCGGATCTGACCTGCCGGTCTACATCGCCAACTTCGTGCTGATGGAGTATGGCACCGGGGCGATCATGGCGGTGCCCGGCCACGACCAGCGCGATTTTGAATTCGCCACCAAATACCTCCTGCCGATCGTGCGCGTGGTGGCGGCGGACGTGAGCATGGCCGATGCGCCGTTCGCTGGCGAAGCCGAACCGGGCGACGGCAAGCTCGTCAATTCCGGCTGGCTCGACGGGCTCGGGGTCGAAGACGCCAAGCGCGCGGTGATCGCTCGCGCCGCGCTCGACGGCTGGGGCGACGGCAAGACCGTGTGGCGGTTGCGCGACTGGGGTGTCAGCCGCCAGCGCTATTGGGGCACGCCGATCCCGTTCATCCATTGCGCCGCCTGCGGCGTCGTACCGGTGCCAAAGGACCAGTTGCCGGTCGTCCTGCCCGAGGATGTCGATTTTTCCGTCCCCGGCAACCCGCTGGCCCGGCACCCGACCTGGCAGCACGTGACCTGCCCCAAGTGCGGCGCCGCAGCGACCCGCGAAACCGACACCCTCGACACGTTCGTCAACTCGAGCTGGTATTTCCTGCGCTTCGCCAGCCAGCCGGCGGACAAGCCGTTCGACCGGGCGGAGGTCGCCCGGTGGATGCCGGTCAACCAGTACATAGGCGGCATCGAGCACGCGATCCTGCACTTGCTTTACGCGCGCTTCTGGACCCGTGCGCTCCACCACATCGGCCACCTCGACTTCGCCGAACCGTTCGCGAGCCTGTTTACCCAAGGCATGGTGACGCACGAGACCTATCGTAGCACCGGCAACGAGCCGAGGTGGCTCGCGCCGGAGGACGTTACAGTGACCCGCTCCCTGGCGGTCGAGAAGGCCACCGGGCGGCCAGCCGAGATCGGCCGGGTGGTCAAGATGTCGAAGTCGAAGAAGAATGTCGTCGATCCCGACGACATCATTGCGAACTATGGCGCCGACGCGGTCCGCTGGTTCATGCTGTCGGACAGCCCGCCGGAACGCGACTTGCCGTGGAGCGAAGCGGGCATCGAGGGCTGCGGCCGGTTCGTCCAACGGCTGTGGCGCCTGTTCGAGCAATACGATGGCAGCGCGCGAGGCGGCGATCCGGCGCTGGCACGAAAAACACACCAGGCGATCGCCGCTGTCGGCGCGGACATCGAAGCGCTGGCGTTCAACAAGGCGGTCGCGCGGATCTATGAACTCGCCTCGGCGATCGAGAAGGCCGCGCCTTCCGCCGCCCGCAGCGAAGCCATCCGGACATTGCTGATGCTGGCCGCGCCGATGATGCCGCATCTTGCAGAAGAAGGCTGGGCGCGGTTCGGCACCGGTCTCGTTGCCGACGCAGCATGGCCGGAGGTAGATCCCGCGATGCTGGTGGAAGACGAAGTAACTATCGCGATCCAGGTTCGCGGCAAACTGCGTGACACGTTGACGGTCGAGAAAGGCATGGACCGCGGTGCGCTGGAGGCGCTTGCGCTGGCGAGCGAGAAAGTCCAGCGTTCGCTCGATGGCGCGGAGGTGCGCAAGGTGATCGTAGTACCCGACCGGCTGGTCAATATCGTCGCATGAACCGCGTGGCCGCCTTCCTCGCTCCCGTTGCGCTGGGCGTCGCGCTGACGGGGTGCGGACTCCAGCCGATGTACGCCGGCGGCAGCCATGGCCCGGTCGCGCAAGGGCTGGCCGCGGTCGAGGTGGCGCCGATCGAAGGCAAGGCCGGCTGGCTGGTGCGCAACGCGGTGCGTGATCGGCTGGCGCAAGGCGGAAGCGCAGGAATAGCGCGCTATCGCCTCGATATCCTCCTCGACGACAAGCTCGAAGGCCTCGGCCTGCTGACCGACGAGACGGTCGGCCGTGAGCGCCGGACGTTGCGCGCGCGCTACCAGCTGGTCGACACCCGGGACGGCGCCATCATGGTCGACGCGACGGCCGGGTCCGATGCGGGAATCGACGTGGTCAGTTCCGAATACGCGACTATCGCGGCCGAGAACACCGCGCTCGAGAACCTCGCCGGAGATGTTGCCGACCGTATTGTCGCTCGCCTGGCGCTGGCGCTCAGGCCATCGTGAAGGCGACCCAGCGCGAATTCGCCGCGCTGGCTCCCCGCGCGGCGAATACGGTGCGCATCGCTTATTTTTGCGGACCCGATGAAGCCGGCGCCGCCGCCGCCGCCGACCGTCTCATCGCGATGCTTCCCGAACCCGGCGAGCGGGTAGAGTTGAGCGGGGCGGAACTGCGCAGCGACCCGGTGCGATTGGGAGACGAGGCTCGCTCGACGTCGCTATTCGCGGGTGCGCGGCACATTCTGGTGCGAGGTTATGGCGACGACACGCACGACGCGGTCGCGACACTACTTGAACTCATTGACCGAGGCGAAGCGAACGGCGCGTGCCCGGTGCTGATCGTCGCGTCCGCTGCGACCGACAAGGCGCGCACTGCCAAGCTGCTAGCGGGGCGCGACGATGGGCTGGTGGCGATGTTCTACCCACCGGACCTCGGCACTTTGTCAGCCGAAGTGCGCCGCATGGCAGGCGCGGCGGGGATTAAGCTGAGCGACGATCTGTCGGCGCGCATTGCCCGCGCCGCCGGGCTCGACGTGCGCCTCGCTCAGTCGGAGGTCACCAAACTGGCGCTGTACCTCGACGCCGCCCCGCACTCGCCCAAGCTGGCGGACGAACAGGCGCTCGACGCAATTGGCGCACGAACCGAGGAAGACGGGTTCATGCCGCTGATTAACGCCGTGTTGTCCGGCGAGACCGGCCGGGTGCCCGCCGAGCTTAAGCGGATGCGCGACGTCTCGCTCGAGCCGGTTGGGGTTTTGCTCGCGCTCGAGCGACGGGCCGCACAACTCGCGCACTTGAAGGGCAAACGTGGTTCGGGCGGGCGGATCGGCGATTTGCTTGAAAGCGAGCAGAAGGCGGGGCGGGTGTTCTTCCGCGACAAGCGCGATCTGCATACGCAACTTGAACGCTGGAGTGCCCCCAAGCTCGACCGGTTGCTGACCCGTGTCGCCGCGCTGCATCGTGCGTTGCTGGGAAACAGCCAGGTCGCCGAGTTGCTGCTCGCTCACGAGTTGGTGGGGATTGCCCGCCAGGCAAGCCGCCGTCCTTAGCTGCCCCACCGCGGCACACCTCTTCGCAGGTGCGAAAAGCCGGTGGCAATTGTCCCGGCTTGCGGTATGTAAATTTACTTGGTTTCTTTGGCCTTGTGCAGGGGATTGCGCGCGCGGTGAATGTTCCGATCCGACATCTGCCGGCCGAAGTATCGCTGCCGCGCACCCCAGTGACGGGCCTGGCACCGTCGCGGGAGCGCAAGCGACTGCGGCTTTACCTGATTCAGGTGTCGGTCGACATCGTCCTGTTGCTTGGCAGCTTTTTTTGTGCCGGCGCGATCTATTTTGCTGGCAACATTCCCAGCCAGCCGTTTCTCGCCGCGCAACTGATGCTGCCGCTGTACCTCACGATAGCCCTGCATAACGGGACGTATTCGCTCGGCTCGCTAACCGCATGGGCGCAGCGCGGCGGGCAAGATGATTGGCGCGATGCTGTTCGCCGCAGCGCTGCTCAATTTCCTGGCCTTTTTCGTCAAGCTCAACACATATTTTTCCCGCGTCATGTTTGTCGGCGGATTTATCGGCGCCGTTGCGCTCATGAGCGCGAGCCGATGGGCGATGGGCCGCTGGGTGCACCGGCAATGGGGCCCCAGCCCGCTCAACGTGCTGCAGATCGATGCCGGAGGGGTGCCGATGCGGATTCCTTATGCCTACCGTGTCGATGCCGCGGAACATGGCCTGCGGCCGGTGCTCGACGACCCGCATATGCTCGACCGGCTGTCACGTTATCTGCGCAATATGGATCAAGTGATCGTCAACTGCCCTTCGGACATGCGCGCAGCGTGGGCCCGTGTCCTCAAGGGATCCGGGGTCCACGGCGAAGTCACCACCGATATCGAGCATGCCATCGGCGCGCTCGGTCTGGAGCGACGCGGCGACAAGGCGACGCTGCTGGTCTCGATCGGCCCACTCGGCATGCGCGCGCGCGCGTCCAAGCGGTTGTTCGACATTGCGTTGTCGCTATTCGCACTGGTCATGCTGGCGCCCGTGTTGCTGGCCTCGGCCATGCTCATCTTTCTTGAGGACCGCGGCCCGGTGATGTTCCGCCAGCGGCGGCTGGGCCAGGGCAACCGCTTCTTCAGCATCTTCAAGTTGCGGACCATGCGGGTTACGGGCAGCGATGCAGAGGGAAATCGTTCGACAGGGCGCGAGGATGACCGGGTGACCCGGATCGGCCGCTTCCTGCGGCGCTCCAGCATCGACGAACTGCCGCAGCTTCTCAACGTGCTGAAAGGCGACATGAGCATTGTCGGGCCGCGCCCGCATGCGCTCGGCTCACAAGCCGGTGACAAGCTGTTCTGGCAAGTCGACGATCGCTACTGGCAGCGCCACTCGCTCCGCCCCGGCATTACCGGACTGGCGCAGGTCCGCGGCTTTCGCGGGGCGACCGATCACGAAATCGATTTGTCGTCACGACTTCAGGCGGACCTCGAATATCTCGCCGGCTGGAGCATCGTGCGCGACGTGCGGATCATCTTCGCGACGTTCCGCGTCCTGCGCCACGAGCGCGCGTTCTAGCCCTTGCCGCTGGCGGGCAGCGGCGCCATCTGCGCCCCGTGGCTCCGCTCGCCCATCATACCATGCCCAACGGGCGCCGGATCGGCTTTCGCCATTTCGACGGCTCAGGCCCAATGGTGGTGTTCCTTCCCGGATACATGTCCGACATGGCGGGTTCCAAAGCGACCGCGCTGGCCGATTGGGCCGAAGCCCACGGACGCCAATACCTGTTGGTGGATTATTCCGGATGCGGAGAAAGTGACGGGCAGTTCGCCAATGGCACGCTCGGCCGGTGGGCAGACGAAGTTGTTGCAGTGGTGGAGGCAAGGGCCTCGGTTCCGGTGGTGCTAGTCGGCTCGTCGATGGGCGGGTGGCTGATGCTGGAGGTAACTCGGGCGCTCGGCGAGCGGGTGGCGGGCCTGGTCGGTGTCGCAGCCGCGCCGGATTTCACCGAATGGGCCTATACCGCTGCCGAGAAGCGCCGGTTCGCCGCCGGGGAAACGGTATGGCGCGACAACCCTTACGGTTCTGATCCAACGCCGACTCATGCCGGGTTCTGGCACGACGGTCAGGCGCGACTGTGCCTCGACCGGCCGATTGCGTTCGACGGGCCCGTCCGGTTGCTGCACGGGTTCGATGACCACGAGGTTCCGTCATCTGTTTCGCTGCGTCTGGCGGAAGCGTTGCGTTCACAGGATGTGCAGGTGACGCTGGTCAAGCACGGCGACCATCGGCTGTCGCGCGAGCCCGACATCGCCCTGCTGCTGCGTACCGTCGCGTCGTTGACCGAATAGGATGACCATGCTGCTGCCGTTACTTTCGTTGCTTGTGGCGCAGGCAGCTTCGGCCCAGACACTGGAACACGACCGGCTCATCGTGTGTGAGACCCAAGCGCGCCGCGATCCCACCACGGCGTTGGTCACGGCGTCATCGTGGCTGCGCGAAGCGAGCGCAGGCGATCGCAGCTTCCCCCAGCAATGCCTCGGCTTGGCCTACGTCTCGCTTTTACGTTGGCAAGCGGCCGAGGCGGCCTTCCTCGCGGCGCGCGAGGCCTTGGCCAATGGTGACTTCGCCGAACGCGCCAGACTGGCCGCGATGGCGGGCAACGCAGCGCTGGCGGAATCTCGCTACCAGGCAGCGCGCGAGCATTTCGAGGTGGCGCAAGCCGATGCCGCCACCAGCGGGGACACGCCGCTTAGCGGAGAAATCGCTGCCGATCGGGCGCAGGCGCTTGTCGGCCTCGGGCAGACCGACGCCGCCTCCGCCGCCTTGGCGGATGCCCGGCGCGACGCACCGCAATTGGCCGAAGCGTGGCTGCTGTCCGCCACCTTGTCGCGCCGTCAAGGCAGGCTCGCTCAGGCGCAGGCTGAGATCCAGACCGCTGCCGCGCTGGCGCCCAAAGACCCTGCGGTCGGGCTCGAGGCCGGAGTCATCGCCGTGCTCAGCGGGCACGATATCGCCGCCCGGCAAAGCTGGCGTTCGGTTGTCGAGCTGTCGCCGGCCACCCCCGAGGCCGCCACCGCGCGCGGCTACCTCGCACAACTCGATCCCCAGCCGACTGGCCGGTGATCCCGCTTTCGGTTCTCGACCTGGTGCCGATTCGCGAAGGCGGCGGCGTATCGCAGGCGCTTGCCGAAACGGGCAAGCTTGCAGCGACAGCCGAGCAAGCGGGCTACAAGCGTTTCTGGGTGGCCGAGCACCACGCCACGCCGGGCATTGCTGGCGGCGCGACGGCGGTAGTGCTGGCGCACATTGGCCACGCCACTTCGACGATCCGGATCGGGTCAGGCGGGATCATGCTGCCCAATCATAATCCGTTCGTGATCGCCGAACAGTTCGGCACGCTCGACGGCCTGTTTCCCGGCCGGATCGATCTCGGGCTCGGTCGAGCGCCGGGTGCGGCGGGAATCGTCGCCCAGGCCTTGCGCAAGGACTTGCATCGCGCGTCCGAGTTCTTCCCGCAAGACGTGGTTGAGCTGCGCGCCCTGCTGACCGGCGATATCGATCTGCCGATCGCGGCCACGCCGGGACTTGGGGCGGCGGTCGAACTGTGGATGCTGGGCTCGAGCTTGTTCGGGGCGCAACTGGCGGCGCGGCTCGGCCTCCCTTATGCATTCGCCAGCCATTTCGCGCCCGACCACCTCGATGCAGCGCTGAGCGCCTACCGCAG
Source organism: Croceibacterium sp. (assembly GCA_039927815.1). Taxonomy (GTDB): domain Bacteria; phylum Pseudomonadota; class Alphaproteobacteria; order Sphingomonadales; family Sphingomonadaceae; genus Croceibacterium_A. The sequence continues at coordinate 11,706 of JBDSUJ010000083.1, forward strand.
TCAGTTTCGCCCTTCGGCCACGCTCGAGCGGCCGCACGCGATGGCGGCCATGACGGTGATCTGCGCGGACAGCGACGAAGAGGCGGAGATCCTCGCCTCGAGCCAGGATCAGTCGTTCGTCCGCTTGCGCAGCGGCGATCCGGGCAAATTGCCGCCGCCGGTGCCCGGCTATCGCGCTTCGCTGCCGCTGGCCGCCCAAGCCATGCTGGAGCATCTGGGACAGGCGCGTGCGGTGGGATCGCCCGCGACCGTCGCTGACAGAATCGCCCGTTTCGTCGCGCGCACGCAAGCCGATGAGATCATCACGTCGGGCGCCACCTTCGACCCAGCCGCGCGGCGCCGTTCGCTTGAACTGACCATGCGGGCGGTTTCATAAGAGACCAGCTTGGGGCTGTTCGTGGGCGGGCTTAAGAGTATGGGCACGCTCAATAAGGCAGGGAGAAACCCCGATGGCGGCGGCGAAACGGCACGACCAGAGTCCACCGACCAAGTCCACGGCAGCTGGGCGCAAACTGGTCGCGGCCTTGCGCCGGTGGATCTCCGCTTCGCAATTGCCCGGCGATACGGCGCTGTCCGCGAGCCAGCTGGACGACGCCGCCGCGTTCCTGGCTGAAGCCGCGCATGAGCGCGCGGCCGGGGCAGGCGCGGTGCTCGTGAGATCGGACCCAGCCGCGCGGGTAACGCGCATCGCGGTGGTGAACAAGGACATGCCGTTCCTGGTCGATTCGGTGTCCGCGGCGGTTGCCGCGCAAGGGCTTTCGATCGACCTCCTGGTCCATCCCATCGTGGCCGTAACCCGGAGCGCGGCGGGCGTGCTGACCGACCTGCCGAGCGACAGCGACGATCTAGAACATGAATCGATGATCTACCTCGAGACACCGCGAACCGACGCCAAAGTGCGCCGCGCGATCGAACGCGAACTGGCGACGACACTGGTCGATGTGCGGGCGGCGGTGGCCGACTGGCATGTCATGCAGCAGCTGATGGTGGCCGAGGACGCGGCCAGGCTGGCAACGCCGGACGGGGCCGATCTGCTCCGTTGGCTCGGCAACGGGATGCTGACCCAACTCGGCCATTTGACCCGCAGGCGCGACGGCAGCGAGACCCGCCAGCTCGGCATTTGCCGCAAGAGCGCCCGCGACCTCCTGGCCGAAGACACCTATACCCGCGCCTTCGCGTGGTACGACAGGTTACGCGGCGAAGCGGTCAAGACCCCTCTGATCATCAAGGCCAACCGGCTCTCGCGCGTCCATCGCCGGGTGCCGCTCGACCTGATCTTCGTGCCGGTGATCGAAGGCGGCAAGGTCACGGCGTTGTCGATCCATGCCGGGATCTGGACCAGCGCAGCGTCGGGCACTCCGCCTGAGGAAGTGCCGGTCCTGCGCCGTCAACTGGCCGCGATCGGTGAGGAAATGGGCTTTCTGCCCGGCAGTCATGACGGCAAGGCCCTGATCCACGCGCTGACCGCGCTGCCGCACGATCTGGTGATCGGGTTCCAACAAGTCGATATCACGCGCGTGGCCGGGGCGATGATGTCACTGGCGGATCGGCCGCGGCCGCGGTTGGCGATCGTCGTCGCCCCGCTCAAGCGCCACGCGTTCGCGTTCGTGTGGCTGCCGCGCGACTTGCTGTCGACCGCCACGCGGATGGGGATCCAGACCATGCTCGAGCAAGGCACCGCCGCCGAAACGCTCGACTGGACGCTGCAGGTCGATGGCGGCAATCTGGCGGTGCTGCGATTCGTGCTCGATCTGCGGGGCCGCGACGAGCCCGACGAAGCCGCGCTAGACCGGCACTTGCAGGATATGCTGCGCGGGTGGGCCGATGCGGTCGAAGCCGCGCTAGGTGCCAGCGAGGACCCAGGCCGCGCTGCCGCATTGGCCGCGCGCTATGCCGAAGCATTTCCGGCCTCCTATCGCGCCGCCTATTCGCCGGCGGAAGCGGCGCAAGACATCGAGCGCATCCGCGCGCTGGCCGCCAGCGAAGACAGCCGCCCGCTACATCGCGATGTGCGCCTGTGGCGCCAGCCGGGCGACGCGGCCGACCAGTTGCGGCTCAAGATCTACCAACTCGCCGGAACGATGCCGTTGTCGGACGCGGTTCCGGCGCTCGAGAACTTCGGCTTCCGCGTACTCGGCGAAAACCCCACCGAGCTGACCGGGATCGAACAGGCAACCCTGTACGACTTTCGCGTGGCGTTGGCCGACGGCAGTGAGGCAGCCGGATTGCTGGTGCGGGCAAGCGAAACCGAACAGGCGATCTGTGCCGTGCTCAATGGGCAGGCGGAAGACGACGTGTTCAACCGGCTTGTCACCGGCGCGGGCCTGACCGCGCGCGAGGCGGATTGGCTGCGCGCGATCTACCGCTACTTGCGCCAAGCCAACATCGCCTTCACCATCTACACCGTGGTCGAGGCGCTGGGCCGCGCGCCGGTGGTTACCCGCGCGCTGATCGACCTGTTGGTGGCCCGGCACGACCCCGCGTTCCGGGGCGACCGCGACAAGGCGGCCGCAGCCGCCGACGACCACGTCCGGGCGGGTCTGGCGACGGTGGCGGCGATCAACGATGACCGCCTGCTGCGGCTGTATTGGGCAATCGTCGGGGCGATCCTGCGCACCAACGCCTTCGTCCCCGCCGGCGCCGAGGCGCTCGCATTCAAGTTTGATTCGGCGCTCGTCCCCGGCTTGCCGCGGCCGGTCCCGTGGCGCGAGATTTTCGTCTATTCGCAGCGCGTCGAGGGCATCCATTTGCGCGCCGGGCCGGTGGCCCGCGGCGGCATCCGCTGGTCCGACAGGCGTGACGATTTCCGCACCGAAATCCTCGGCCTGATGAAAGCCCAGCGTGTCAAAAACGCCGTCATCGTGCCGACCGGGGCCAAGGGCGGGTTCTACCCCAAGCGGCTGCCCGACCCCACCAAGGACCGCGCCGGCTGGGCGGCGGAGGGGCTCGAAAGCTACAAGCTGTTCATCCGCTCGCTGCTGTCGCTGACGGACAACATCGTCGGCGCACGAGTGGTCCACCCTGCTGGGATCGTGATCCGCGACTGCGAGGACCCCTATTTCGTGGTTGCCGCCGACAAGGGCACCGCGAGCTTTTCCGACACCGCCAACGCCCTGGCGGAGGAGCGCGGCTTCTGGCTGGGCGACGCATTCGCCAGCGGCGGATCGATCGGTTACGACCACAAGGCGATGGGCATAACCGCCAAGGGCGCGTGGCTGTCGGTCCAGCGCCACTTCCTCGAGCTCGCCGTCGACGTGCAGAACGCTCCGGTGCGGGTCGTCGGCTGCGGCGACATGTCGGGCGACGTGTTCGGCAACGGCATGCTGCTATCCAAGTCGATCAAATTGGTCGCCGCGTACGATCATCGTCACATCTTCATCGATCCCGACCCCGACGCGGCCGCCAGTTGGGCCGAGCGCCGCCGCCTGTTCGTCAAGCCGGCGTCGAGCTGGGCCGACTATGCGGAGAAGCTGCTGTCACGCGGGGGCGGAATTTACCCGCGCAGCCAGAAGCGCATCGTGCTGTCCCCGCAGGCGCAAGCCGCGCTGGACGTGGCCACGGCCGAGTTCGATCCCGAGAGCCTGATCAACGCGATCCTCAAAAGCCCGGTCGACCTGATCTGGTTCGGCGGCATCGGGACGTACATCAAGGCCAGCAGCGAAACCCACCAGCAGGTCGGCGATCCGGCCAACGACGGCCTGCGGGTGAGCGGCGACGAAGTGCGCGCCAAGGTTATCGGCGAAGGCGCCAATCTGGGAGTCACCCAAGCCGGGCGCATCGAGTTCGCGCTCCGCGGCGACGCCGGGTTGGGCGGCCGGATCAACACCGACTTCATCGACAACTCCGCGGGCGTCGACTGCTCGGACAACGAGGTCAATATCAAGATCGCGCTCGGCGACGCCAAGGCCTCGGGCAAGCTGACCGAAGCCCGGCGCGTTACGGTTCTGCGCGAGATGACCGGCGACGTCGCCGCGCTGGTGCTCGAGGATAACCGGCTGCAGGCGCTCGCGCTGTCGATTGCCGAGACCGGCGGTGCGCGCTCGGTCGCCTCGCTGGCCCGGCTGATGGAAACGCTGGAGGAAGCCGGCGAGCTCGATCGCCGCACCGAAGGCCTGGCCGATTCGGACACCTTGCGCCGGCGCGCCGCCGATGGCCACGGGCTGACCCGGCCTGAGCTAGCGGTGTTGCTCTCAACCACCAAGTTGGCGCTCCAGGAGGCGATCGAGGCGAGCCCGGTTGCGCTCGACGAATCGACCGTTCCCCTGTTGCTGAGCGACTTCCCGCCGTTGATGCGCGCCAAGTTCAAGCCGCAGCTGTTGCGCCACCGGCTGCGGCCCCGGATCGTCGGGACGGTGGTCGCCAACCTCATTGTCAACCGCATGGGCCTGATTCATCCGTTCGAACTCGCCGAGGAGGAAGGGGCGCCGTTCGATCACGTCGCCGCCGCATTTGTCGGCGCCTGCCGGTTGCTGGGGATGGACGAGATATGGACCGCGATCGATGCCGCGCAGATGCCCGAGGCGGCCCGGCTGCTGCTGTTCGACCAGGCCGCGCTGGCGCTGCGCGGCCACCTGGCCGACTGGCTGCGGACCGCACCGGCATCACTGGCGCCATCGGTCGTGATGGCCGACCTGGCGCCCGGGGTGCGCGATCTGGTGCGCCATGTCGACGCGCTGCTGGGTAACGAGACCCGCGACCACGCGCAGGCGATAGCGGCCCGGCTGATCGCAGCCGGCGCGCCCGACGCGCTCGCTGCGAGCGTGGCCAAGCTGTTCGCGATCGACGGGGCGATCGGTCTGGCGCGGGTGGCGCGCGATACCGGCATCGCGCCGGTGCGTCTGACGCACGCGTTCATCGATCTGGGCGAACTGCTTGGGCTCGGGTGGGCGCAATCGGCCGCCGCGCTGATGTCGCCGTCCGATCCCTGGGAACGCTTGTTGGTGGCGGGGCTGGCGCGCGATTTTCAACAGATGCGGTTTGAATTCATCCGCACGCATGCCCGCCGCAATAAGGCCGACTTGGCGGCTTCGATCGAGCGTTGGGGGGAGAAAAATGCCGGGCCGATCCGCCAGTTCCGCGCGATGGTGGCGCGCGCGCAGGCGCCGGCCGGCCTGGTTGCGCCCGCCATGCTGGCGCACATCGCCAGCCAGGCGCGCAACTTGCTCCGCCGCTGAGCGCTTGACGCCAGCGCCGTTCGCGGCGAATTCGCCCGCATGAGCGACGCCGAAGTGGTCATCGTCGGCACCGGACACGGCGGTTCGCAAGCGGCGATCACGCTGCGCCAGCAGGGCTATGCCGGCTCAATCGTGATGATCGGTCGAGACCGCGAGCCGCCCTACGAACGGCCGCCGCTGACCAAGGACTATCTGGCTGGCGAGAAGACATTCGAACGGATGCTGGTGCGCCCGCTCGCCTTCTGGAGCGAGCGCGGCATCGACCTCAGACTCGGCAGCCATGTCAGCCGGGTCGATCCGGTCGCGAAATCTGTTACGTTGAGTGGCGGCGAGACGGCAGCATACGGCACCCTGATCTGGGCGGCGGGCGGCGACGCGCGGCGCCTGTCATGCCCCGGAGCGCACCTGACCGGCATCCACTCGATCCGCGACAAGGCCGATGCCGACGCGTTGCTCGCCCAGCTCGAGGGCGGCGCGCGCCGCGTGGTGGTGGTCGGGGGCGGCTACATCGGGCTCGAAGCCGCCGCCGTGCTGATCGGGCGCGGCTGCCAAGTGACGCTGGTGGAAATGCAGGCGCGGCTGCTGTCGCGCGTCGCGGGGGAAGATCTGGCCGGGTTTTATGCCGCCGAGCACCGCGCGCGCGGCCTCGATATCCGCCTCGGGTCCGAAGTAGAACGGATCGAGGGCGACGAGCGCGTGACCGGCGTCATCCTCGCCGACGGCGAAACGATTGCGTGCGAGATTGTCGTCGTCGGCATGGGGATCATTCCTTCGGTCGGTCCGCTGATCTCCGCCGGAGCGGCCGGGGCCAACGGGGTAGATGTCGACGAGATGTGCCGCACCAGCCTGCCTGACGTCTATGCGGTGGGCGATTGCGCCGCCCACGCCAACCCTTACGCCGACGGATCTGTCATCCGTCTCGAAAGTGTTCAGAATGCGCATGACATGGCAGCAACCGCAGCCAGGACGATCTGCGGCGATCCGCAGCCCTACAACGCCGTGCCGTGGTTCTGGTCCAATCAGTACGACCTTCGCCTGCAGACCGTAGGTCTGAACCTGGGATATGACACCACCGTGCTGCGCGGAGACCCGGCGGAGCGCAGCTTTTCGGTGGTCTATCTCAAGGACGGGCGGGTGATCGCGCTCGATTGTGTCAATCGCACCCGCGATTATGCCCAGGGACGCAAGCTGGTGGAAGCGCGCGCCGTTCTGTCACCCGAAGCGCTCCTCGCGGCCGAGACGCTCAAGGAGCTGCTCTAGCGCCCATTGGGCGGCTTCGGCGACCACTGGATCGGCATCGCCCAATAGCGCCCTGATCGAGGGCAAAAGCGCACCATCACCGCTGTTGCCCGCCGCGATCAGGCAATTTCGCACGAACCGGTCGCGGCCGATGCGCTTGACAGGCGAGCCGGAAAACAGCTGCCGGAACCCGCCATCGTCGAGCGCCAGCAGTTCCGCCAGGCGCGGGGCGACCAGCTCGGCGCGCGGCAGGAACGCGCGGTGGCGCGCAGCGGTTTGCGCGAACTTGTTCCACGGGCACACCGCGAGACAATCGTCGCACCCGTAAATGCGATTGCCCATCGCCGCACGGAATTCCTCCGGAATCGGCCCTTTGTGCTCGATCGTGAGGTACGAAATGCACCGACGGGCATCGAGCCGGTAAGGCGCGGGAAACGCGTCGGTGGGGCAGGCGTCCTGGCAGGCGTGGCACGACCCGCACAGGTCCTGGTGAAGCGTATCGGGGGCGAACGGCACGGCGGTGTAAATCGACCCGAGAAACAGCCAGCTGCCATGAGCGCGACTGACGAGATTGGTATGCTTTCCTTGCCAGCCGATCCCGGCCGCTTCGCCGAGCGGTTTTTCCATCACCGGCGCGGTATCGACGAATACCTTGAGCCGCGCGTCGAGTCCCGCAGCACCCGCCTCGGCGACCAGCCACCGCGCCAGCGCCTTGAGAGCCTGCTTGACGGTATCATGATAATCCCGGCCTTGCGCGTAAACCGAAATGCGGGCCCGCTCGCCATGTTCGGCCAAGGCCAGCGGATCGCCGGTCGGTGCGTAGCTCATTCCCAACGCGATCACCGTTTGCGCATCGGGCCACAGCGCCTGCGGCGCGCGGCGCTGATCGGCACGGGTATCCATCCATTCCATCTGGCCATGATGCCCGGCGGCCAGCCATTGCTGGAGCCGTTCCGCGCGCACCGGATCGTCGGCCGCCGAGGCGAACCCGACCGCGACGAAGCCGAGGCGGCGCGCCTCCGCGGCCAGCCGGAGCTTGAGTTCGGCAATATCGGCGGATGACGGCACCGTGGCGGTTGCTCCTGTTTACCTTCACCGGGTAGTCGGGCCGGATGATGCATGAGCTAGGCGAAGCGATGCCACGGGACAATGTCGACGCCGGGCCGCGCTTGGCGATCGAGGCGCGTGGCTTGGTCAAGCGCTTCGCAGGCTCGGTGGCGGTCGACGGGGTCGACTTGGAGGTACCCGAAGGCGCCATCTACGGGATTCTCGGGCCCAACGGGGCCGGCAAGACCACCACCTTGCGCATGCTGCTGGGCATTATCGATCCCGACGCGGGCACGCGCCGGGTGCTCGGCCACGATCATCCGCACGAAGTCGCGCGCGCGATCGGGTACTTGCCTGAGGAACGCGGGCTGTATCCTTCGATGAAGGCTTACGAAGCGATCGCTTTCATGGGTGCGCTACGCGGATTGCCAGTGGCCGCGGGCCGCCGGCGCGGGCGCGAACTGCTCGAGGCGCACGGCCTCGGCTACGCTGCCGAGCGACAGATACGGCAGTTGTCGAAAGGCATGGCGCAGCAAGTCCAGCTGCTCGGCACGCTCGTGCACGAACCGCGGCTGGTCGTGCTGGACGAGCCGTTCTCCGGTCTCGATGCTATCAACCAGGGAAAGCTGGAAGCCCTGATCCGCTCGCTCGCCGCCAGGGGAACCACGGTGATCTTTTCGACTCATGTGATCGCCCATGCCGAGCGATTGTGCGAGCAAGTGGCGATTATTGCGGGCGGTAAAGTGCCCTACGCCGGTTCGGTCGACGCCGCCCGCGACCGCATCCCACCGCAAGTCCGGCTGGAAACGCGCAACGCCGACGGACCGTGGCGCGCGGCTCTCCCCGGAACGGCGCGGCACGAAGGCAGTTTCTGGCTGTTTCCACTGCCCGAAAGTGGCATCGAGCCCCTGCTGCGCGCGCTTATCGAAGGCGAGGCGGGCATACTGTCGCTGTCGATCGAGCGCGCCGGGTTGCACGACGCGTTTGTCGCGATTGCCGGAGCGGCGGCAGCCAAGGCGCTGGAAGAAGGAACTGTGCCGGTATGAGCAAGCCCTCCAGCGACCGGCTGTCCCTTGTCCAAGCGGCATTGGTGGTCGCGCGGCGTGATTTCTTCGCCATCCTGTTTAGCCGCGCGTTCGTGTTCTTCCTGCTCGGCCCGCTGTTCCCGCTCGCGGTGGGCGCGCTTGCGGGCGGCATCGGCGCACGCGTGGAAAATGGCGCCGCGGCGCCGCAGATCGGCATTGCCATGGCCGCAGCCGACGTCGATGCCATGATCGCCGCGCGCAATCGGCTGGCGAAGACGCTGGGCCCGGCCGTGCCGCAGATGGTGACCTTGAAACGTCTGCTCCCGGGCGAGATTTACGATGCCGCCGGAATGCTGGGACGGCGCCAAGGCAACCTCGCCGCGGTTCTGACCGGGACTCCGGCCACGCCCGAGCTGACCGCCACGCCCGAGCGGCTGCAGTGGTGGCGGGGGTCCGTGGCATTGATGGCTGCGGATTCGCAGGGCGAAGCGCGCGCGCTCCCTGACGTCGCGACGCGGGCAGTCGCCAGCAGCGGGGCGAGCGAGAAGCGTGGGCGGCTACGTACCGCCCAGTCCGGCCAGCTGCTGCTGTTCCTGCTGACGATGCTGCTGGCGGGCATGGTGCTGTCGAACCTGGTCGAAGAGAAAGCCAACAAAGTGATCGAGATCCTTGCCGCCTCGATCCCTATGGACGCGGTCTTTCTGGGCAAGCTGTTCGCGATGCTGGCGGTATCGCTCGTCGGAATTCTGGTGTGGTCGGCCGCCATCGGAAGTTTTATCGCCGTCTCCGGATCCGCGGCACTGGCGGGCGGGGTCCTCGATTTTCGCAACCTGCCGGCCCCGGCGGTGGGGTGGCCAGCGTTCCTGGCGCTCGGCGTCGCCTATTTCTCGGTAAGCTACCTGCTGCTCGGATCATCGACGATCTCCTCGACGAATCGCTCCGGCTCGCCGATGTCGCGCAGCAGCTCCCAGCCGATCGCGCCTTCGCTCAGG
>JBDSUJ010000084.1:0-11653 GCA_039927815.1 Croceibacterium sp.
CCTTGCCATGGCGGGAACACCTCTTGCTCCCCGGGAGCAATCCGTTTGGTAAATGCAATCATAGTGCTTAGCAGCGCTATGGTCCCGACCCATTGCGGCCGGTACCGACGCCGCTCGATACGGGTCAGCACTGTGGCGATTTCCCGGGCGCTCAGGCTATCGCCGGCAATGCGCAGAATACGGGGGGTGGTCGGATCAAGCGCGGCCTCTGCAGTGAAAGCGGCAGTATCGTTCTTGGTCGTGAAATCGAGCCTTTGATCGGCATTCTGCCAGTACAGAACGCGGTGGATCGCAAACTGGATAATAGGCATCTCTGCGCCGAGCATATCCATGAACGCGCCATTGAGGATAGAAGTGGCCTTTATCGGTGCCTGGTCAAGGACGGACTTAAACTCGCGTCTGAGATCGAAATTGCGATTTCGACCCGGTCGAGTTCTGGTGAAGTCCGCCGAGAAGTCGGATGGGATGAAGCGAGGGACGCGGGCCGCGATCGCAGCTTCCAGGAGCGCCCTTTGACGATCGATTATGACCGGGCGAAGTCCGTTCAAGGCGGAGACTACACAGTGTGCACCGCGCAGCGCCTTTGCCATGGCGGCAACATCGAATGGATCTGCAACGATTGGTTCGGCGCCGTAGGCCGTTAAACGGTCACGATCATCATACGTGGCGTCGGGCCGAATCAACGCGCGGACGTTCGCGCCCCGCGCCAGTAGCGCCCTGGCTATTCGACCGCCGAGGTCTCCGCTACCTCCGGCGAGCACAATGATGGACGGGTGCGCTGGAACCATGCAGACACGTTAGCGCGGATTGGCCGCGAGGAGAACGGTTGCAAGTGGGCGGCTCCTATGTCGGTTGCGGGCAGCGCTCGACGGGTCCAATTTGTGTAAAGGCGACCGTGAGCTGCAGCCAAATCGTAAACGCCTAGGATCGCTACCGAGCTTCGCATCCGAGGCAAATACTTTCCGCATGCCCAACGCCATGTTGAGCAATCTGACCGGCAGGTCATCGCTGGCGATCTTGGCGCGGGTCACGATCGGACAGAAGCATTGTGACACTCTTGAAGCGGCTTGCCCGTCGAGCATATTGCCAGCAATGACCGAGTATCACTTTTACGAGCCCACGAACGGGCACCGGTTGCCCCACGATCCCCTGAATGCAATCATCGCGCCGCGACCGATTGGGTGGGTGTCGACGATAGGTGCTGATGGCGTGCGCAATCTCGCACCATACAGCTTCTTCAATCTGATCAGCTATCGCCCGCCGCTTGTCGCTTTCTCCTCGATGGGCTGGAAGGATTCGGTCGCCAATGTGAGCGCGACGGGCGAATTCGTCTGGAACCTGGCTACCATGGCTCAGGCGAACCAGATGAACGCGACCTCGGCAAGTGTGGCCCCTGCAGTTGATGAGTTCGATCTGGCCGGGCTCGACGCGTTACCCTCATCACTCGTCAAGGCGCCGCGCGTGGCGGGCAGCCCGGTCCATTTTGAGTGTCGCCTGACCCAGCTCATCCAGCTCCAAAGTAAGGAAGGTCTCGAACTGGATCAGTGGCTCGTGATTGGCGAGGCCGTTGGCGTTCATATCGATACCGCAATGCTCGCAGCTGGAGTTTACCAGACCGCGCGTCCGCACCCGATTACACGCGGCGGCGGACCGGGAGACTATTTCGAGATTACACAAGACCGGCTTTTCATTATGAGGAGGCCCGAATGACCACAGGGGCCTTGCGGCTCGTGCACCGGGTTTTTGGGCCGATTGCTGACTGGCAGCCTTCGATGTGAAATCCCGAATGACTGCCGTTCCGCTTACGGCCGCTATAGAGGTGGCGACCGCGCATTTTCTAGCGAGAGTCGGGACGTCAAAGCTGCCGCTAGCCCTATTTTCAATTCGCGCTCACGAAATCCCGGCTCAACCGTAAGCCGATCGGATCGACTGAATGACCAAGACCCGGCGACACGTGAGGCGTCACGTCAACGCCAAATATCGAAGGTCGCTCTTCGCCCGGTGCAGCGCCGCGACCGGCACAACCGCGTCGGCCGTGCCGTGGTTGAGCAGGACCGACGGGAGTCCCGCCATCCTTAAGCCGGCCGGCGGCACGCGGATCTGATCGCCGAGGGGCGCGGGATAGACCAAGACCGCCGGCATAAAGGATGAAATTTCGCGAGAGCTTGTGCGAGAGCGTTAGGCGAGGACGCGCGCGGTCTCTCGCCGCTCTCGCGCTAGGTGGGACTCAAGCCGTCGCCGCAACTTCTCAAAGCGGGGCAGGCTGTGCAGCGAGCGGAACGCGGGCTCGTCTTCGATCCGCGGGAGGTCGGTGGGTCCGGCGCTGACCCACCCGCGGCGCTCCGCACGTTCGAGCGCATCGAGCGCCAGCGTGGCATTGCCCGATACAGCCCAGACTCCTGCAGCGTCGACTTCGAACCACACCGGGACAGTGCCCTGCCGGTATGCATAGCGCACGTTTTCTTCGGCCGAGCGGATCAGCGCGGCGGCTTCGCGACCGCGTCCTTGGGCGCGCAACGCCAGCGCGATGACGGCGGCATCGCGCGTTCGGCACTGGTCTAGCGGCTTTCCGCCACGCACTTCGAGCAGCCCGATCGGCCCATCGTAGGTCTTGACCAGCTCGGCGGTCCGCCCGGCATTGAGCAGCAGTTTGGCGGCCACCGCGTTGCGTTCGTGATAGACAATCTCGGCCGCCTCGCTGCGGTTGCGCATCTCCCATTCGGCCGCCAACGGTAGCGGTTCCGGCCACAGCCGTGGGCCCACTCGCGCGTGCGACAGCCCCACTTGCGGCTTGCGCGACGGCGGCCGGTTTGAGGTTCCGAGGATGTACCCAATGTCTTCGAGGCTAAGTTTGGCCGGGGACGCCCACCGGCTTTGTGAGCCGGCGACGGCCTTCCAGTGGCGCGCGGCTTCGGAAAAATCGCCAAAGGCCCAGGCGGTTCGTGCCAGCGCGAAACGGACCAGCATCGGATCGTCGGCGAACGATTTGCGGACAGCAGCTTCGGCACCGGATCGGTCGCCCATGGCAGCGGTCAAGTCAGTGATTCCTCGAAGCGGCGCCTGCCAGGTCGGATCGATATCGGTGGCGCGGTGGTAGGTGGCCAACGCCAGCGCATACCGCCCTCCGGTGTGGTGTGCTTCGGCGAGCCACATGAACCCCTCGCTGCTTTGCCCATCCAGTGCGGCGGCGCGGCGCAAATGCGCCATGCCTTCGGCCGTATCGGCGCCCACGAGCGTGGCCATCACGCCGTGCGCCTGGGCGAGACCAGGGTCTAGTCTGAGCGCGCGACGCGCTTCGGCGCGAGCGCGCGGGAGAGCTGCTATAATACCCTCGTCGCCCTTAGTCCGAGCCTGGAGGTTGCGCGCCTCGGCCAGACTCGACCAACCCGGTGCGAAGCCCGGATCAATTCGCACCACTTCCTCAAGCGCCTTGACTGCCTCACCGCCCAATTGCCGATCACCCGAGCGCAGCAAGCCACGCGCGTTGAGATACAGCGCGTAAGCCTTGCCGTCGACTTCGGTTCGCTGGCGCGGTCTGTCGCCCAGCGCGCGCTTCAAATTGCTGGCGACGTCCTCGCCGATCGCAACTTGAATCGCGAACACATCGTTGAGATTGCGTTCATAAGTCTGCGACCACAGGCGCTCTCCGTTGCTAGCCTGGATCAGCGACGTGATGACGCGGATCCGCCCGCGCTCAGAGCGAACGCTACCGTCGAGGACGTATTCGACACCCATCGAGCGACCGAGCTTGCCCAAGTCGCCCTCATTGGACGGCGGCGCGGTGGCATTGCGCCCTGCGACACGAAACGCGGGCTCGCGCGCCAGTTGACCGAGGACTTCCTCGCCGAGTCCTTGCGCGAAGAACGGCTCCCCCGCCGAGAGATTGCGGAACGGCAGCACCGCGATCGAAGCCGGCGCGTCGGCAGAACTTTTGCTCTGCCAGGCGAACGCCCCGACGATCGGGATCAGCAAGATCCCCAGCGAGGTGGCCAGCCGGCGGCGGAAGGCCTTGGCCGGCCTGGTCGTTGGGCTTGCCGCGCCGGCATTGGCTTCGACCAACCGGTGGCCGATGCGGGGCACCGTCTCGATCATGAAGGGTGGCGGGTCGCATTCGTTGGCCAAGTGGCGGAGCGCGAGAATGCAGCGGTTGATCGCATCGTCGCCCACGATGCGGCCATCCCAGGCGCGTTCGATAAGGCGATCGCGCGAAACCACCCGGGGCCGTTCCTCAGCGAGCGCGACCAGAACTCTCATCGTTTGCGGCTGGACAACCTGTTGGACGCCGGCTGTCTCGATCGCGCGATCGGACGGAACGACCCGCATTCCCGCCAAATTAAATGGCGCGACGGAGGCGAGGTCGATTTGGTCGGCCGTTTTGGAAGGAAAACCATCCACGAGCGGCAATAAATCACCAATAGGTCAGGTCGGCAACCTAGCTCTACTAATCTCGCGGTAGCACTCTGCGTAAACATCTTGCGGGAGACGAACGATGGTTGGAAGCAATCGGCGCGGTATCGGGCGTTTCATTCGATCGTGTGCCATCGTAGCTATTGCCGTCTCGCTGGTGTCCTGCGGCGGCGGTGGCGGCAGCTCGGGAGGAGAAGCGGTCGCCATTGCTCCCACGCCTTCTCCCGCCCCGACCCCTTCACCTTCCCCCTCCCCCACTCCAACCCCCACCCCGGCCCCCGCGTCCACGACTCCAGGTCCACTCGCGGGCGGCGGGTCGCTCGGAATGCAGTTGGAGGGGCAATTGGCTTGCGCGCAGGGGGCCGTGGGCTTCAATCCGGCGAGTGGCGCGCAGCCAGGTTGGAGCGCGCTAGGGTCCCTATCGGGCGCGCAGTTCGCAGAGCCTCCTACTGTCGGTGCTTTCACCCTGACCGGAGTGGACACCTACAGTATCGGCTTTGACGATCCGCTGATCTTCGGTTCCGCAAACCGCATCGCCTCCGAAACCGCACGCTACGATCAGTTCTTCGATGGCAGCGAGGAATTCGCGGTATATCGCAACGGCAATCCGTCTCACTTCGACTGGGTGACCCTCGCCGTCTACGCCCTCCAGACTCAGCTATGCTTTCTCGCCGTTGGCGTCCCGTTAAGCTCTCCGCCTTCCACCGGAGCGACGCCGTTTGCAGGGTTCGCCGACGGCGTGGTCACGGGCGGTGCCGAAGCAAGACGCTTGTTCGGCAGCTTGGTCACGTTGACCTTCGATTACAGGGCCGGCACGGCATCGGTCATTCTGCAATTGGTAGGCAGGGGCGACGCGGCCAACGCCTTTATGCAAAGCCCTGCGACCCCGGTTGGCAAAGTGACCGGCACCGGCACGGGCACTGCCGAGCGCTTCCGTGGCACCCTGCGGAGCGAGGACGGCCGTTTGACGGGCTCATTCATGGGGGGGCTGTTGGGTCCGGGGGCCGCAAACGGCGAGTTCACTTTTGCCCTAAGCGATGGCGCCGGGGTCCAAATCATCGGAGCGGCCGCACTTGCGCCAGACAGCGGCTCGGGCGCCTAGGACCATCAAAACAATATGCTGGAACAACTTTGCGGGAGACGAGCCATGGGCGGATTCAAACCGAGTAGGATAGGTCCGCCAATCCGGTGGACGGCGGTCATAGCGATTGCGGCCACGCTCGTGGCTTGCGGCGGTGGAGGCGGCAGCTCAGGTGCAGGAGCAGTCGCCGTCGCTCCAACGCCGACGCCCACGCTCACGCCAGCTCCGATCCCCACCCCGACGCCCGTTCCTTCGCCGTCACCATCGCCGTCGCCAAGGCCGTCAGCAATGCTAAGCTCGGTGGGTGCGCCCGCGCTCGCCACCTCGGGAGCGAGCCCGGCCTCGCCGCAGGCCTCGGCCAGCAGCCTGACTTTCAACACCCAGCCGACTGCGAGCCTGACCTTTCCCGTGCTGCAATCGACGCTGGTGATGCGCGACAATGCGCTCGTGGCCGACACTGACACCATGAACGCTGGCAGCAGCTTCGATTTCGCGTTTTGTTCAGGGTGTCGCGAGACCTTCGCGCTCAGCGTGCCCAACCTCGGATTGTCACACGTCAGCCTCAGCACCTACGACGACACACCATTTTATCCTCTCGTATCAGGCGAGCGGGGACCGTTCGTCGAAGAAGCCACGTGGGGGCGCGGCGGCCTCGCTTCGACCAAGTTTGGGTACTGGTACCTGGGGCCGTCGGCTCTGGCGTTTCCGACCAACCATTCGGCTTATGTCTACGGCTACGAAACGCCGGCGGCCTCACTTCCGGGCAGCGGAACAGTGACTTACACGGGTCGCGTTGTCGGCCGGGTCTTCTACACCTTGGGCCCGACTTATGCGAACTTCGTCAGCGGCACGGCGACGGTGCGGGTCGATTTCGCGGCGCGGACGGTGACCGGGGAATTGACTGGAATGGGCACCGACGACGATCAAAACTTTTTCGAAAGCGGCTTTTGGAACGAGGTTTCCTTCTCCGCCTCATTCCCGAGCGGGATCAACCACGCAACCGGCACGGCGAAGGTCTCCTCGATCTCCGGAACGCTTTCCGCCCTGAACGACGCAACCGGCACCGTCGCTCTGCGATTTTATGGCGCCGACGCGCGCGAGCTTGGGCTTGTCTGGACGCTGCACAGGGGATCGAGGGCAGCAGTCGGATCTGGCGGAACGGCGCGCTGAGAGCGCTGGCCGGGAAAGAGAAAGAGCCTCAGCGCAGCCGTCCCTAGGCACCTGTTTGACAGTTGCGAGTTGGCCTTGTTGCCATTGCCTTCATCCCAATGTCAGATTTCGGTGCGTTCCGCGAGCATCAGCGCATCTTCGACGTCGACGCCAAGATAACGGACGGTGTTTTCGATCTTTGTGTGCCCGAGCAGGATTTGCACAGCGCGGAGGTTTCCCGTTGCCTTGTAGATCATCGATGCTTTCGTCCGTCGAAGCGAGTGGGTGCCGTATTCGGCTCGGCGCAGCCCTATCGCCGTAACCCATTCATCTACCAAGCGTGCATATTGCCTTGTGCTCATATGGTGCGCGTGATTGATCCGGCTGGGAATTGCATGCCCCTCTACCGTTCCGCCCCGCTGTTGGAGCCACGCCAGCAAACTGGCCCGCACATCGCCGGTGAGTTCGAATTGCACCGGCCGCCCCGTCTTTTGCTGCACAACAATCGCCCGCGTTCTGATCTCTGGCCCAGCAACAAGATCGCCTATCTTGATCTTGACCAGGTCGCAGCCGCGCAGCTTGCTGTCGATCGCCAGATCGAAGAGAGCTCGGTCGCGTAGCCGGCCTTCGCGATCAAGGAAGAAGCGGATTGCCCAAATCTGCTTCTGGGTAAGTGGTCGCTTCGTGCCTACCGTTTTACCAGCGTTCCACGCCGCGCGCCCTTGAATCGCGGGATCATACTGAGAGTAGCCCATTTCATTTCTCCTCGGCCGTAATTGGCCGTTGGTGAAACGATGCCCGGGTTCACTACCCATCGTGGCCGCTGGCAGACCGACTGCTCGGAGGCCGCGGAATTACAAAAGCTGCCGATTTTTCCTCGTCCCATTCCGCGCAGCCAGATTCTTTCACGTGGCGCGTGAGCGGATGACGCAAAGTATTCTGCTTCACACAAATAACGACGGCGGCACCCGAAAGCACCGCCGCCAGGGAGGGTAGATTATGCTCGCGGTTAGCGGCGAGCGCTGACAGTGTTCAAAGCCAGAACCCGGGGATTGCCGGTGACGCGAGCGATTTCGATTGTGACCGACGAGTGGGTCTCTCGCATGCATTTCTGATGATCGGCACCATCGAGCAGATTGCGCACCTCAGGCTTGCCGCAAATGCGACCGGCGGCTGCTTCAATGCGGCCGTTAAGGGTCGCCATGCCTGCAGCGTTCGCCAAGTTGAGATCGCCGTATGGCACCACGATGCTGACGGGCTCAGCTGCGGCTGGAGTGGTCAGGGAGGCCAACGAGAAGGCGGCCAGGGCGGACAGGGTGATGTTACGCATGATGTTAAGTCCTTCTTCCAGAGTGCCTATGACGACCGGGGCCGCCGATGATTCCTCGGGAGGAGCGTTGAAGAGCGCGGCCTCCGTTGGCCCATTTGGTGTAGGCCCGGTCCGCTCTGGCTTCCTTGGCCGCAGGGTGAAGCTTCGCTGAAGGTTGGGTGAATCCTGTCGCGAACCTTAAGGCTCGGCTAAAAACCGCCGTCGAGCACTAATTTGTGATATTCGCTTGGCTGAGGGGGGAAGCAGCTGGAAGAGATACGACTCGGATCGATAACGTTGCAGCCCCATCGCCAGCTGCTGGCCGACGGCGAGCATGTTCACCTCGGCAAACGCGCGCTCGACATCCTCTCGGTGCTGGCTGAGGCCAGCGGTGAGATCGTTACCAAGGACGAATTGCTTGCAGCGGTGTGGCCCGGCGTGATCGTCGAGGAAAACGCGCTGCAGGTGCACATCGTGGCCTTGCGCAAGGCGCTGGGGCCGGAAGCCGAGCGGCTCAAGACTTTCCGCGGGGTGGGATACCAGCTGGATGTGGTGATGCCCGAACCATTGCCGTCACCTTCGGTCGGACCAGCTCTGCCCAGGGATCCACCGACGGCGGCGCCACTGCCGTCGATTTCCCCGCACGTCGAGCGAAGGCTCGCTTGGCCAGTGCTAAGACGCCGATGGCCATTGGCGGCGGTCGTGCTGGTGGTTGTTGCGCTGGCGTTGGCCTGGCTTACCTTCGACGTGCAGCTCGGGCTCCGGCCCGAGAAGCGCATCCCAATCGTCGTGCGGCAACTGACGGCGACCAGCGGTGCAGATTCCAGCGAGGCGGCCCTCGCACGCGGCCTGACCGACGAGCTCATCGACCGCTTGCGGCGAAGCCCCCAGCTACGGATTGGCACAGCCAATCCCGATGGGAGCATTTCCGGCGAGGCGTTCAAGCGCGCCTATGTTGTCGAAGGCGGTATTCGCCGGGACGGCGCGCAACTGCGGGTGACCGCTAGGCTGCTCGGCAGTGATGGCGACGTGCTGCTATCACAGACCTTCCAGCGCCCGCTTGCCGATATTTTTACCATGCAAGAGCAGATCGCCGCGGCCATCGGGGGGGCGCTCAGGGTGTCCCTCGACATCGGCACCGATTCGCGGGCCTATGGCGGCACGAACGATCCCGAAGCCTACGCCGCATACCTTCAGGGTGCCGCGCATCTGCTCGACCGGGATTATACTATTCCAGAGCGTAACTTTCAGCGCGCCATCGCGCTCGATCCGCACTTCGTAAAAGCGTTCAGCGCCTTGTCGGTCGTCTACGGCGTGCGCGTCGAGCGGGCGACCTCCGCCGAGCAGGCGCGCAAACTACTGGTCCTGACCGACATCAGCACCCGCAAGGCGATCGAGGCGAACCCCAAGCTCGGTACCGGCTATCAGGCGCGCGCGTGGTTCGAGTGGCATCGCCGCGACTTGTTAGCGGCCGATCGAAACATGCGGCGGATGGTCGCGCTGGACAAGGCAGATGACCCCGCGCTGCGGTCGCAGCTCGTCCCCTTTAACATACAACTCGGTCGGACCGCCAAGGCCATGGAGCTAAGTGCAGTCGCCGAGACCGCCGACCCCATAAACCGCAACGAGGCCTTTCGGGTGTGGGGACTTCTGGACGAGCGCAAGTACCAGGAGGCTATCGACCAGTTCGATCGTTTGGACGCCCTCGGCCAGGGCGGGCCGGTTCCCGCGCAATCGGCATTCTGGGCGCATTTGTTCCTGCGCGGCGAAGCGGATGCGGAGCGGTTCTCGAAACAGCATCAATTGGAGATCGGCGATAGCCTTCTGGAGCTCAGCGCAAACCCCGCCTTGCCGAAGATGACTATCAATCAGCTGAGGGATTGGGCGCACCGGCAATTCGGCGACGCGCGCCATGATCAGTTGGCCTTCCTTGCTGTTCTGGCCGGATACCGCCACCAGCCCCAATTGGCGGTTCGGCTGCTGCAACTGGCGTTCGAGCGATCCGGCGGATTCGCCATCTCGCTATTCTGGAGTCCCGCGTTGGCGGAGGTCCGCAAGACTCCCGAGTTCAAGAAGTTCCTTATCGATTTCAAAGTTGTGGATGCTTGGCGCGAAAGCGGTGATTGGGGCGATTATTGCCGCCCCATCTCGGCAGCAGACTTCGCTTGCAGCTGATTTAAGCCGGCCTTCTGGCCTGACGACCGGCTTTGTCGATCTCCGGTTCCCCTAAGCGGACAATGCGTGTCGTGACCATAAGTAAGTTTTGGGGCACCCACCCGGTGTGTTTCAATGACCAGGTTTGGGCGCAGAGCTGACTGGCATAATCTCGCAAGCGGATATTGCTCAGAGCGCTGAAAAACAACAAACTGGTGATCTTGTGCGCCAGGTTTCTAAGCCGAGCACCGCAGCGTCCAGCGCCGGCTGCTGTTGAAAGCGGCGCGCGCAGGATCGTTTATCGCGGACACCGGACAAGGCGTCCTCCGTGAGAACAAAAAGGGGCGGCCTTTCGGCCACCTTACGCAAGTCGGATCGACTAAATACTTGCGGGCTGATGAACGCTGGAACTCTCTCATTAGCCACTAGTTACTTGTTTTGCCACTCAAATCATAACGCTGATCTGCTCGATCTTCCATTAAAGCGAAGTTGAGAATGGTTTTGGATTGGCGGCAACAGGAGGCCTTCAACATGAAGACTCTCATTTTTCTTGCAAGCGCCGCGATAATTGCGACCACCGCCCCTGCTGTGGCCAAGCCCGGAAATGGGCAGGGCGGTGGGAACTCAGGTCACTCAGCCATGGCTCACGGAAATCAGGATCGACCGACCATGACGCATGGCCATTCGGGCTCGGCCAACACGATGCGCCATAACGCAGACGCTAATGTCATTCGTACCACCAATGGCCGGCAATTTGCGCTGGATGCTCGCGGCAGCTGCCCTCCCGGGCTTGCGAAAAAGAACAACGGCTGCCTTCCGCCAGGCCAGGCGAAAAAGCTTTACAGCGTCGGTCAGCGTTACGACCGCAATTTCGGCAGCGCCTGGACCTACGACCAGATCCCCACTGATCTGCGAAACCAATACACACTGAACCAAGCTGACCGTTACTACTACAGGAACGGGTACCTATATCAGGTCGACCCAACGACGATGTTGGTCCGAAGGGTAATTAGCTCACTGCTGCACTAGTAACCGGCAGAGTGGATCTCGAGCGCCGTGCGGATCGTCTTTCCGTGCGGCGCTCTGTCACAGTGACGTAGGTACGTTTTCAAGCATTGGACCCCAACACAAGCAGGGGCCAAGTTCGCTCTCGCATGCTCGACAAACCGTTTTCCGGACGGTTGCCAATTAAACGATCTCATGATTGCGACGAAAAAGAGCCGGCTGTAAGTGCCGCGCTCTTGGCAATCTTACTCGTCGTGATGGGCGAATTGGTTCACCGGATCCAAAACCGTCGCCCAACCACCAATTTCAGCCGCGACCTGGATTGGTGGAATCGGAATGGCTACTGTCCGCTTTCAGGCGCTTCACTATTTTGACCGAATGTCGCGAAGTGGGCGCCAAGCAGACGTTCACCGGCGAGGTTGCGAATGTCCGCAATTGATGTCGTGGACGGCGCTCCATTCGACCGGCAGATTTGCTGGTCAATGTGGAGAGGAGAGCACGATGGAAGCGATTGCAGTGATTGGCATCGACCTGGCGAAGTCGGTGTT
>JBDSUJ010000085.1:0-37723 GCA_039927815.1 Croceibacterium sp.
GTGCGCCTCGGCCTCATCCACGCCCATGCCACAAGCCACAACGCGCCACTATTGATCGAGATCTTTGAACGGGAGGGGTGGCTGCTTTATGGCCCCAAGTGGCTGCGCGACCATCTGGCTCGCGTAGCGGAGGGCAGCTGGGAGAACAGCACTGCGGCAGTTGTGGCCAAGCTCCTGCTGCGGCCGAAACTCGCTGAGAGAGCCACCGGCTAAAATGGATTGGCAGGCACGGAGGCAATCGAATTTCAGCGTGCAGAGGTTCGCATTCGCGCGACAGCAAAGGTTGCTTCGCGCCCGGTTGCGTTCGCTGGGATCGGCAAGCCGCAAACGGACAAGGGCATCCCTGTGGGATCAAATGAGAGAGAGGAGCAAGTTGCAAAAGATATGCCGATGAGATGGTCATACTTGGGGAAGCTGGGGCCGGAGGGCAGACTGGATTGGGGCGGTGATTGGTCCGGAAACGTGCCAGCATCCGGGCATATCCTGCCCGACAACAACGACCTGCTGGTTTACCTGAAAATCAGGGAGCATGCCCGCAAAGGGGAATATGGCGGGGCCATGGTTGACTGGGGAGCCTTCGCCATCAGAGTGAACGGGCCAGAGCTGCTCACCATTTTGGCGGACTGCTATGGGGATCTTTCTCGGGTAACAACTAACAGCTTAGCAGGTCGTTACGTAAGCTATGGCCAGTCCCTTGGTACACTAAACTACGTGGCCTTCATATCCGCCGAATTGTGAAGAATTTCAGGACTGCGCTGAATTGATCACTCTTCACATCAGTGAACTCGAATATCACTGATCGTCTATAGATCAATGGGCGACAACCGCATCGTTAGCTCGGCGTGGATATACGCGAGCGTCTGGAGCCAACATTCGCCGACCCAAGACCAAAAAGGGGCCGGAGGCAGGAGGACAATGCCGATGGCGCCGAGATCCACCGGATTTACACTAGTTCGCCGCGTCAGAGCATATCCTGGCTTTTCCGAAATCTCGGACGACTCGGACATGCCGGGATCTCATATTTGGGTACTTGGGCTGCGGGCGCCACATATACAGTGTGTAGGAAAATATTGTGACGTGAATACTATCCGCGGGCGGTGGCACCTTTGCGCTCGGCGGCCAGAGCCTGTCGAGCAAGTTCGGGCAGCGACTTTGCGTCCATCCTGTGCATGATCGAAGCTCGGTGGTTTTCGACCGTTCGCTGGCTTATGCCGAGATCAGCTGCAATGTTCTTACTGGGATGGCCGGATAGAACTAGGTCCATGATCTCGCGCTGGCGCGGCGTCAGCTCCTCCACATGGCGCGCCGCGGTTTCCTCTAAAGTGCGCGTCATGCTATCATCATGCGATTGCGCGAGCGCCCGCCCGATGCTCGCCATCAATGCGTCCTTGCCGACGGGTTTCTCGATAAAATCGCACGCGCCAGCCTTCATTGCGGAGATCGCCAGCGCGATATCATTGCTGCCGGTCAGCATGATGGTCCGCATTCGACTTCCCATAGTTTGCAACCGTTCAAGCAATTCGATCCCGCTCATGCCAGGCAGTCCGGCGTCGAGTAAAATACATCCCTCGCGTTCGGATCGGTATGCGGCAAGATAAGATTCCGCATCGGGGAAATCTTCGACCAAATGCCCGTCACACTCGAGCACGTCGCGGATCGACACCCGCACATCTGCGTCGTCATCGACGACGATGATGATGGCGTCCGACGTGGCGGCTTGGCCCAACAAGGCGTGATCCGATGGGGGCAATATAGTCCACGGCGCGCTCATCCCGAGCAACGTCTCGATGGCTGCGGTAAGCTCGTGCGCTTTCACTGGCTTGCTCAGCAACACGCAGTCGCCGGTGGCGATTCTCGCTTGGGTCGACTTGGAAATGTCGCCCGTCAGGATAATGCCGGGCACAGAGTAATTCAGCACCTTCCGGATTTGTCCTATAACGTCGAGGCCATCTATCGCGCCGGGGAGATTAAAGTCGGCAAGGACGATGTCGGGTCGGATCGCGCCCTTCGCGACCAAGGCAAGCGCGGCCACTCCATTAGCGGCCTTGCGTACCCGATGACCCCCCGCTTTAAGCAATTGCTCCAGCAGCTCGCGTAAGTCCGGATCATCCTCGACGATGATGATCTTGCCGGTAGTCGCGGTCTCCAACTGCTTGTCAGGCTTTCCGGCAGCCGCGTTCGCCACTGCCTCCGCCGCAAGTGGCACCTCGATCGAAAAGACGGACCCCTTGCTCAGTTTGGACCGCACGCCGATCTCGTGGCCAAGCAGCGCGCCCAGTCGCTGGACGATCGAAAGGCCAAGGCCAAGACCCTTGCTACGCTCTCGCGCAGCGTTGTCGATCTGGTGGAACTCGTCGAAAATGGCGTGCAGCTCATCCTCCGCGATACCAATGCCGGTATCCCAGATTTCGATGCGCATCTTCGCCCCGGTCCTGCGGCACCCGAGTACGATCCGCCCGGTTCGCGTGTATTTCATCGCATTGGAGGAGGTTGCGGATCATCTGCTCGAGCAGGCGCGGGTCGCTTTGGACGCGCAGCGCGCACGTTCGGACGCGGAGTTCGAGATGCTGGGCCTGCGCCTGATACGTGAATTCGTCATGCATGCGGCGGAACAGGTCGCTGAGCGCAAAGTCCGTGGACTCCGGCTGGACGACCCCCGCCTCGATCTGGTTGATGTCGAGCAGGACATTGAGCATGCCCGTCATCGCGTCGAGCGTTTGACCGAGCCGCGCGACAAGCTTCATCGTCTTGTCGTCCTCTACCGAATTCGCCAGCAACGCCTGAATCAGCGATAGCGACTGCAGCGGCTGACGCAGATCGTGGCTTGCCGCCGCCAGGAACCTCGATTTGGCGATGTTGGCCAATTCTGCTTCGCGCTTCGTCGCGCGCAAAGCTTTGGCCGAGCTCTTGCGCTCGGTAATGTCGTTGAAGGTAATGACAACGCCTTCGATTTTCGTGTCGTGTGCGCGGTAAGGGAGGATGCGGCGCATGAACCAACTTCCGCCCGGAACTTCGATTTCATGCTCGATCGCCGCTGCCCCCTGCAGCACAGCTCTGGCGTCATCAGCGAGCCGGTCATCGAGCGCTAGCGACCGCAGATCAGCCAGCGGCCGCCCGACATCGCTAGGGATGACATTGAACAGAGCGCGCGTTGCGGGTGTAAAGAACCGGATGTTTAGGTCGGGATCGAGGAACAGCGTTGCAACATCGGTGCTGTAGAGAACGTTTTGCAGATCGTCCGAGGTTTGTCGCTGGCGTTCGAACGTTTCCTGTAACTGCCCGTTAAGTACCGTCAGTTCCTCGTTGAGCGATTGCAACTCCTCCTTCGAGGTCAGCAACTCCTCGTTAGTCGATTGATATTCTTCATTGACCGACATGGCCTCTTCATTGACCGCCTTGTGCTCTTGGTTCGACGTTTCCAAGCCTTCGAGCGCGATGCGAAGCTCATCGCGCGTGAGGGAAAGCTCTTGTTCCAGATTGCCAACGCGAGCGTGAGTTGCGGGCGACTTGGTATCGCCGCTATGACTACGTTCTGGATCGTCGAGGAATGCGACAAGTAACAGTTCCTCGCCATCATGGGGAACGATCTGCACGTCGATGGCAAAGGCAGTGCTACCGATCCGGCTGGGTCCGATCACTAACCGCGGCGTGTCCTTGTTGACCCGACCGATCGCTGAGCGCAGCTTTGCACGGAGTGTCGGCGTCGCCATTGCATACAGATCGTGCGACGGGTATCCGGCGGCGACACGCAGGTATCGGTCAGTCGGCCCCAGAGAATACAGGCATTTGCCCGAACGATCGATCAGCACTGCAGCTGGCGCATGCGTCTCGAGGACGACGCGGCGCGCGAGGCCTGCGAGACCTGCGACAATCGGCGGGCGCGCTGGCATGTTACCCGCCGCGACGAGCGCATGCGGAGTCTGGTCCACCGCCGTCGTGACATCGAAATCGGAAAGTCCCAGCCGGCCTTGTCCCATCTGGCGATAGATCCGCTCGGCCTTGGCGACGACCTCGAAACGCCCTGCCGTGCTGCCGATCGTCTCCGCGCTGCCCAGCACGAGCACGCCGTGCTTGCGCAGCGCGAAGTGGAACAAGGCAATGACTTTCGCCTGCGCGCGCGGCGTCAGGTAGATCAGGAGATTACGGCATGAGATCAGGTCGAGACGCGAAAAGGGCGGATCGGTCAATACGTCCTGCACGGTGAACACGATCGCGTCACGCAGATCGGCATTGACGCGATACCCGTGGTCGTCGTGGCTGAAGAACCGCTTGAGGCGCGCCGGAGTTATGTCGGACGCGACGGCGTCGGGAAAGAGTCCCAAGCGCGCTTTGGCAACGGCATCGGGATCGACGTCGGATGCGAACATTTGGAGCTGGATCGGGCGCTTGACGGCCGCGATCGCCTCTTTGAAAAGGATCGCGATCGAATAGGCTTCCTCGCCGGTACTGCATCCGGCAACCCATACGCGCAGCGGCTGTTCGTCGTCCTGGCTCTTGATCAGATCGGGGATTACCTTGCTTGCCAGCAACGCGAAGGTCTTGGGGTCGCGAAAGAACGCCGTGACATTGATGAGCAAGTCTGCCGCGAGCAGATCGCGTTCGCCGGCATCCTTGTGCAACAAAGCGAGGTACTTCGGCATCGAGTCAAGCGCGATGTTGGCGAGTCCCATGCGCCTTTCGACGCGACGTTGCAGCGTACCGGGTTTGTATAGCCGAAAATCGTGCGATGTTTGCTTGCGCAGGAGATCAACGACGTCGGTAAGGCCGGGTGCCCCGGGACTGGAGGTGGCCGCGGCCGTGTTGGCCCTGGCAAAGGCAGCGAGCGCCTCCGGCATTTGATCGATCCGCAACGTTGCGTCGACCAGGCCGGTATCGATCGCGCTAGTAGGCATACTATTATATTCGGCTTCGGCCGGATCCTGCGCGATGACCAACCCGCCGCTGTTCCTCACGCTCAGCACCCCGCCGCTGCCGTCCCCATCCAAGCCCGACAGGACGATTGCGGCAATCGGATGCTCCGTGCCGCGAGCCAAGGATTTCAGGAGAAAATCGAACGGCTTGCGGAAACCACGCGGCGCCTCCGGTGCCGAGACTTTGAGTGCGGTCCCGGACACGGACAGATACGTGCCCGAAGCTATTGTGTAGACATGGTTTACTTCAATAGCGGCGCCGTCGGTAGCCTCGACGACTGGCATCGTCGTGTGCTTGGCCAGCAGATCGGCCATCATGCTCTTGTGCGTCGGGTCAAGATGCTGAATCAAGATGAACGCCATGCCTGGCTCTTTTGGAAGAGCACGGATCAGCTTGGTCGTGGCTTCGAGTCCGCCCGCGGAAGCGCCGATCGCCACAATTGCGAAATTCGCCTTGGCTGCGGACAAGGTCGAGCCTTCAGCCGAGTGGGTATCAATGCCGCCAGTTGGCTGATCCAGGAGCCGGGCAGGCAGGTTCGGCTTGCTGGGCGAAGAAGGCATTAGAAGGCGATACCATAATCGCGATAGAAACGAGCGTGCCCATTTGTCATCCGGCCAATCCATCCTAGGTGTTTTCCGACCCTGTGTTCACCGTCGGCAGGCCCCCACTCCGGCTGCATGACAGCGTTGCGAATCCTGGTCGCCGAAGACGATGCGATGATCGCCATGTTTCTTTCAGATTTGCTGGAAGCAATGGGTCATGTTGTGTGCGCCGTGACTGACACTGAGGCTGGGACCATCGACGCGGCGCTACTTCACCGCCCCGACCTCCTGATCGTCGATGACGGCTTGCGCGAAGGCAATGGGGTCGCGGCGGTGCAGGATATCGAGATGACGCTGCCAGTACCGCACATCTTCGCCACTGGCAATTGCTACCGCGTGCTGAAAGCAGAACCCAACGCGATCCTGTTGCAAAAGCCTTTCAATGGGCCGGCGCTCGTTCGCGCCATCGAATGCGCCATGCAACCCCTTGCTAGGACCGGCTGATCGAGCTCTCCGCGCAGGGAGATGGCGGCCACGAGTTCTACAATTCGTCCTTAATTACCCTGCGATAGGCCCATTGTCCGCCAAGGCTTCGCAACCTCAGGCCGTTGTCCGTCGTAGGTCATTCGCGACAAATGACTGCATAATTTAGCAATCTGGCCTTATTATGGGTTGTAGTTAGGGCGCGATTTTGCCGCGTTGCAAGCATCGATGCAGGGGCGTTATTTGCGTAACTCCGGTCCGCAGGGAGCAGGTTGCCTTCCCTGCCGGACAGTTTTCCAAATAGTAGCGGATCTTCATGATCCCTCCGAACTAGCCGCGTGCCGCTTTTTATCGTCGTACATAACCCCTGACGACCAAGCTCTAACGCAGGCCATGGCGCGCGCGATGCAGTCCGAAAGCGCGGTCGTGAGTGGCCCAGTCACGCTAGCCAATCAATACAGGTGGCGGCCGGCTCCTTCATTAGGCCACAAGGTCGGACTTCGATTGAAGGTACTGGGCCCGATTGATGGTACCGCTCGCATACCGCTCGCTGTAGATAGTCGACGCATCTCTACGAATAGTTCCGTCATACTGCGTTGCGCCCGGCTACAAAAGCGCTAGTTGCCGAAGCTCGAGAACAGCAAGACAAGAAATTCGAGCCACAAAATCGAGCCCAAGCTGAAATAAGATGGTTTATCAGCTACATGATAATAACTTTCCCTCAAAATGGATGCTGACGGCGCGACCAGTACGGTGGGCGTGTCGGTCGAGTGCTGGATTGGACGCAACCGACCGGTTGGAGCATTGGAAATTACGCAGCAGCGCTGGCCGATGCGCCTGCCGCCAGTTCGATCACTTCGGCAGTGATTTCTTCTTGTCGCACCTGCCGCTCCTTCGCGCTCAGCGTCGCCAACTGGCGCACGATCTGGTCTCGTGCGGCGGCCATCGCCTGCATCCGCGCTTCGTTTTCTGCGGCGAAAGCATGAAGCGCGGCATGGCAGAGCTCGGCATGAATATAGTCCGCGGTTAGCCCAGCCAACAGAACGGAGGGCGCCAGATTCAGCAGTGGTGGATTGGAATGGCCTGGGTGCGCGAGCTTGACCACATCGAGCGGGAGCAGGCTGCGGCGTTGCACCTGCGCGAGGGCTCCGGGCTCCGCTTGGGCGAACACGACATCCAGTCGCTCGATCTCGCCGCTGGCGATGCGGGGATAGATCGCCTGGCTGATCTGATCGGCTAGTTTGGGGATGCCGGCCGAGTGGGAGGGGAGTGAGTGCGACCAATCAGGGGTTCGACCGCGTTCGGCCAGTACGGCGCCGCCACGCGAGCCGACGAGAAACAGCGGCGACTTGTGGAGCTCGGGCCCGACGAAATCGAACACACGCTCGCTGAACGCGCCCGCGAACCCCTGCTCGGCGGCGAACACGACCAGCGCCGGGCCCGGCTTCGTCGTCATGGGCGCGGGATCTGACGGCATCAGCACGAGCGCGCGGCCGATGCCCGTCGCGATGACTGCGGCAAAGTTGTCGACCGCCCCGAGCTGTGTGCGGGCCTGGCGCGCGCGGGCTGCCGCGATGCCGCGCATCGCGTTCACTACCGCGCCGAGTTGACGGATGCCCTCGATCCGCGCGCTTATGTCGGCCAGGCGCAGCGTCACGGCGCGACAACCACTTTGCTCGCCTGATCGGAAGCGTCCGGCGTAACCGATTTCGCGTAAGCTTCGAGCGCTCCCATAAGCGCGGCCTTGCCGCTGTCGCCCAGTTCGCCCTTGTCCTCGATCATCGTCACTGCGTCGGCCGCGTCGCGGTCGATCACCGCGCCCAGACCAGTTTTGAAATCGGGAATCGTCGCGATCGGCAGCGCATCGAGCAGGCCAGCCTGCGCAGCCATGATCAGCGCGACTTCGTCGGCGAGGCGCAGCGGAGAGTGCTGAACTTGGTCGAGAATCGCGCGGATCCGGGCGCCGCGCTTCAGTTGCTGGCGCACCCGCATATCGGGCATGCCGCCGAATCGGGTGAAAGCTTCAAGCTCGAGGAATTGCGCGTAATCGAGCCGCAGCGTCTGCGCCGCGTCGCGTAGCGCGTGCGCCTGCGTCTTGCCACCAACGCGACTGACGCTGGTGCCGACGTCAACGGCGGGCTTCTGGCCCTGGTAGAACAGCTTGGTGTCGAGCACGATCTGGCCGTCGGTGATCGATATGAGGTTTGTTGGAATATAAGCGCTAAGGTTTCCGGCGTCGGTTTCCGCAATCGGCAATGCCGTGAGCGAGCCGCCGCCCTTGTCCTTGGACAACTTCGATGCCCGCTCCAACAGCCGCGCGTGGACGTAGAACACATCGCCGGGATAGGCCTCACGCCCCGGCGACTGGCGCGTCAGCAAGGCGATTTCGCGGTGGGTGGCGGCGTGCTTGGTGAGGTCGTCGAGCACGATCAGCGCGTGACCGGCGCTATCGCGGAAATACTCCGCCATCGTCATGCCCGTGAACGGCGCGATCCATTGCAGGCCGGGGGAACTGGCGGCACTGGCTACCACGATGATGCTTCGCGCTGCCGCCCCGCTGGCCTCGATCGCGTCGATTGCGCGCCTGACGCTCGAGCTTTTTTGGCCTATCGCGACATAGACCGAAACGATGTCGCTCGCTTTCTGGTTGATAATCGTGTCGATCGCGATGGTGGTCTTGCCGACCGCGCGGTCGCCTATGATCAGTTCGCGCTGCCCGCGGCCAAGCGCGAACATCGCGTCGATCGCGACGAGGCCCGTCTGCACCGGCTCGGTGACCAGATCGCGGTCGATGATCGCAGGCGCGGGCCGTTCGATTGGCATGTGGGTATTGGTGACAATCGGCCCCATGTTGTCGAGCGGCCGGCCGAGTGGATCGACCACGCGACCCAGCAGGCCGGGCCCCGTCGGCACGCGCACCACGTCTCCGGTGCCGCGCACACTGTCGCCTGCCTTGACGCCATCGACATCGTCGAGCAGGACGCAGCCGATGTAGTCGTCCTGGAGCATCTGAGCGAACCCGAACTGGCCGTTTTCAAAGCGTAACAATTCGTCGAGCCGAACGTGTCGCAAACCCGAGACCAGAGCTACGCCGTCGCCGACTTCCTTGACCCTGCCGACCTCCTCGGCGTGCGCGCTGAGGGGCACGTTCCTGAGCTTGGCGCTCGCGTCCCGCAGCCAGGCCGTGGATGCCGCTTCCGTCATGCTGTTGGCGCGGCCTTCAGACTGGCCGCGATAGTTGCGAGATCCGCGCGCCAGCTGCTGGCGACGATGAGATGGTCGCCGCGCAGTTCGATGCCGGCAATCAAGGCGGGGTCGGTCTTGAAACTGATCTGCGGCGCGCCGCCGAGCGCCTTGCTGATTGACGCGACGATGTCTTTGCGGGCTGGCCCGGCGATTTTGGTCGCGGTAGTCGCTTCCAGCTTCGTCGCGTCACCCCCGGCGACTTCGCGGTCTGCCTTGGGCAGTTTCCTAAGCTCCTCGACCAGCCAGCCGAGGAAGCAGGCCTCCACCGCAGCGCCATCGAGCCGCGCGGCGAGACGCTCGGCGATGGTGACCGCCAGGTCGCTCGATCGATCGGCCCAGGCCCGCTCTTGTTCAGTCTTAGCCTTGTCGATCGCGGTTTGAGCCGCGGCCTGGAGTGCGTCGGCATCGGACTTGGCCTGGACGAGGCTGGCCGCCCGGGCTGTCTCCGCCTCCTTTTGCGCTGCCGCAAGGATCGCCTCGCGCTCCGTGACGAAGCCGGCGCGGGTCTTCTCGACTTCGGCGAGCACCTCGTCGGTCTTGGCTTTCGCCGCTGTAGCCTCGTCGGTGAGTTTCTGCACCGCAGCTTTGCGCTCGGCGATCATCGCAGCGACGGGCTTCCAGAAGAAGTGGCTGAGGAGCCAGATCAGGATCCCGACGTTGACGGTCTGGAAGCCGAGCGTCCACCAATCGATGGTCATGGCCTATTTCAGCAAGGGATTGGCGAACAGCAGCAGCAATGCCACCACCAGGCAATAAATCGCCGTCGTCTCGATCATCGCCAGCCCTACGAACAACGTGCGCGAGATCGTGCTGGCAGATTCGGGCTGCCGCGCGATTGCGTCCATTGCGGCAGCAACTGCGCGTCCTTCGGCAAACGCTGGGCCGAGCGATCCGAACGAGACCGCCAACGCGGCCGAAAAAATGCTGCATAGGGCCAACCAGTTCATGGCGCCGTCCTTTTCTGTGGAGCTTCGGAAGATTCCGGAGTGGGCAGGGCGGCGCTGATGAAGACCATCGCCAACACCGCAAAAATATAGGCCTGGACCGCGCCCGTCAGCAAATCTAGCGCCATCAGCGGGATCGGAACCAGCAGCCCCGCCAACGACAGCACGATGCCGATCACGAACACTCCGCTCATCACGTTACCGAACAGGCGGACGAACATCGAAAAGGTCCGTGTGACACTCTCGACGAAGTTGAGCGGGATCATTAGCGGACTAGGGGTGGCGAAGGTCTTCAGATAACCCCCGACGCCTCCAGAGCGGATGCCGAACCCGATCACCGCTGCAAACACGAGCACGGCGAGCCCGGCATCGGTTTCCAGCCGCGCAGTCGGTGGGGCGACGCCCGGGATCAGGGTGGACCAGTTGGCTACGAAGATGAACAGGAATAACGTGCCAATAAAGGCCCGGTAGGGGCCAGGTTCGGTTCGCATGGTGTCGCGGATCTGGCCGTCGACGGTCTCGACGATCAGCTCGAGCATCGCCTGCACGGCATTTGGTGCCTGCGTCAGACGGCGGGTCAGCCAGGCGCCGCCACCGATCAGTACCGCCATGATTACCCAGGTCGTCACGACCGCCTGACTGATGGAGACCGGTCCGATGTGGAACACGGTCACGCTCGTGAGCGGTGACCTCATCTCGCCAGCGCGTTGACGCGCCGCACCGCGGCCATGCGCGCTAAGACGATGCCGAGCGCAGTCGCTAGCAATGGCCAAGCACCTACGCGCACCGCGACCAGCCCAAGCGCCGCCAGGATCACCGCGAACCGGCCTGCAACCAGGGTGATCGCCAAGGCTACTCGCCCGCGCTCCGCGAATAACTGGGCATTCCACCACAGGGTCGCAAAATAGACGCCGCCAACGGCGAGCCCGAAGGCGAGGTATCCGGCGAGGGCCAGGATCTGGACAAAGCTCACGCGCTCTTGATCCACCGCCAGGCTGACCAGCACCCGAGCGCGGCGCCCAGCATCAGCAGCGGCGCGGTCCAGAAGATGCCAGTGTGGTGCCGATTGTCGAGCCAGCGGCCCGCAAAGATGCCGATCAACATCGGAATC
This sequence comes from Croceibacterium sp., assembly GCA_039927815.1. Lineage (GTDB taxonomy): Bacteria > Pseudomonadota > Alphaproteobacteria > Sphingomonadales > Sphingomonadaceae > Croceibacterium_A. Next base: position 11,238 of record JBDSUJ010000085.1, read on the forward strand.
ACCGTAATCCAACCGAGCACGCCTATCTGTGCCAGCCGGCGGGCTACCGAATCGTTGCCGTCGCGCAACCACCGCTGGCGGCGTTCGTCGCGCAGGCGAACTTCGGCCACCAGGCAGTCATCTTCGGCTTCAGTCATGCGAAAATTCCACCGTTGCCGTGGCCCGGCTGCAACTGGCTCACCATCCGCCGAATCGCGTTGAGCTGGAGCTGAGTGCTCTCGAAGCGTTCGCTGCGCTCCTGTTCGATATCGGCGCGAAACCGGGCAAGGACGGTGGCATCAAGCGTGGCAAGATCGTCGCCTGCAATCGCCTCGCGAGTGGCGACGGCAACATCCGAGCCTGCCGTGACCGACAACATGCCCCGGCGGACCGCGCAGTAGTGCCGCGATCCGTCGGTCCGCTTCCAGTCGACCACCGAGATGGATAGACTAGTGAGGAAATCCGCGTGACCCGGCAAAATTCCGAAGCGTCCGCTGTCGTCTTCGGCGCGGACCGCGAGTGCGTCCTCGTCGATGACGATCGCAAGCGGGGTGACGATGCGCAGCTTCATGCCGCAGCTGCTTCAATTCCGGGAGGTTCGCTGGCGGCATCAGTCTGCACTGTCTTCGTGGCAGCGGCCTCCTTCGCCCGGGCTTCGCCGAGTGTACCGACCATGTACAGCGAACTCTCGGCCCAGTCGTCGGCCTCACCGGCAAGGATCGCGCGGCAACCGGCGAGGGTGTCGGCGCGGGTCACGCTGACGCCGGCCGTGCCAGTAAACGCTTCGGTGACCACGAAGGGCTGGCTCAGGAACCGTTGCAGACGCCGCGCGCGCTTGACCGTCAGTCGGTCGTCCTCGCCCAGCTCCTCGACCCCGAGCAGGGCGATGATGTCGCGCAGCTCCTCGAATCGCGCCAGCGCTTCGCGCGTGCGCTCGGCCAACTCATAGTGTTCTTCACCGACAACGAGCGGATCGAGCAGCACCGAGGACGACGCCAGCGGATCGATCGCGGGGTAAAAGGCCTCTGCCGCGAGCTTGCGCGACAACATGATAATGCTGTCCATATGGGTCGAAATCGCGGTCACGGCGGGGTCGGTGAAATCGTCTGCGGGGACATAGACCGCCTGGATGGCGGTGATCGCCGCCCCAGGGACCGAGGCGATCCGCTCTTCCAAAGCCGCAACTTCGGTTGCCAGTGTCGACTGGTAGCCGACACGCGACGGCAATCTGCCGAGCAGGCTCGAAAGCTCGCTGCCCGCCTGGACGAAGCGGAACACGTTATCCATCAGCAGCAGCACGTTCTGGTGCTTCTCGTCGCGGAAATACTCGGCAATCGTCAGTGCGGTGAGCGGCACGCGCCAGCGCGCGCCCGGCGGCTCGTTCATCTGTCCATAAATCAGCACCGTGCCCTTGAGTACACCCGAGTCTTGCATGTCCGTCAGCAGCTCGTGGCCCTCGCGCGATCGTTCGCCCACTCCGGCGAAGACCGAAATGCCTTGGTACTTCTCGACCATCGCGTGGATCAGCTCCATGACGAGCACTGTCTTCCCAACCCCCGCGCCGCCGAACATTGCGGCCTTGCCGCCCTGGGCCAGCGGGGCAAGCAGATCGATCACCTTGATGCCGGTCTCGAAGATCACTGTCGCTGCGGATTCGTCCTCGATCGCGGGCGGCGCGGCGTGGATACTGCGCGTGGGCGTGTCGGCGGGCAGGGCGGGGCCGTTGTCGCACAGCGTACCGACCACGTCGAGCAAGCGCCCCAGCACGGCATCGCCAACCGGCACTTTCACCGGCTCTCCCGTGGCGCGCACGGTAGTATCGCGTGCCAGCCCCATTGTGGCCTGCAGGGCGATGCTACGCACCGTGGCGGTGTCGACATGGCTATGGACTTCGAGCACCAGCGGCTTGGGTCGGTCCCAGTCGACGATCAGCGCGGTGTCGATGGCCGGCAGCTCGCCGCCGTTGAAACGAACATCGACGACCGCACCCCTCACAGCGATCACGCTTCCGGTTGGGCGCGCATCAGCCATCCGCGGCCACCGTCGATTGGGCCTTATCGTCAACGATCGCGTGGACGTGGTGAGCGATCATCGCCTCCTCGTCGGTTGCGACAACCCGCACGTCGATCCGGCTATCCGGCGCGCCGATGCGATCGGCGCCGCAGTCGTTGGCGCTCCGATCCAGTCTAAGACCGAGCCATTCGAGCCGCGTGCAGATTGCCGCGCGGATTTCCGGCGAATGTTCGCCGATTCCCGCCGTGAATACCAGGCCGTCGATTCCGCCGAGCGCGCTCGTCAAAGCGCCGATTTCGATCGCGACGCGGTAGGTGAACATATCGATCGCGCTGCGCGCTGCGGTTGCTTCGCTGGCGAGCAGTACACGCATGTCGCCGCTGATCCCGGATACACCGAGCAGGCCTGAGCGGTGATAGAGCAGTTCCTCGATTTGGGACAGGCTGTGCCCCTGACGGCCAAGATAAAGGATTACGCCGGGATCGATGGTGCCGCAGCGCGTCGCCATGACAAGGCCGTCGAGCACGCTGAAGCCCATAGTTGTCGCGACGCTGACGCCGCCGTGCAACGCGCACAAGCTGGCGCCGCTGCCGAGATGCGCGACGATCACGCGGCCCCGCGCCAGTTCGGGTGTGAACCGGGCGAGTTTGCGCGCGATATATTCATATGACAGCCCGTGGAAACCATAGCGTCGCACCTCCCGGCCGATCGCCGCCGCCGGCAGCGGCACCGTGCGGGCGACTGCGGGAAGGGTGTGATGGAAAGCCGTATCAAAGCACGCTACCTGGGCCAGGTCAGGGCGACTGGTCGCGATCGCCAGCACCGGCGCCAGGTTGTGCGGCAGGTGCAGGGGATCGAGCGGCGTCAAGGCCTTCAGCTGGTCGATCAAATCGGGCGTGACCCGTGCCGGCGCGAAATGATCGGGCCCGCCGTGGACGATCCGGTGACCGACCGCCGCCAATCCCCCTGGACCGGCATTGGCATGGGTGAAGTCGAACAGGTCGTGAAGCACAGTTTCGAAGCGTGTTCGTTTGGCCCAGCGCTTCTCGGCCAGAGGCAGTCCGGCGGCATCCCGCGCCGTCAGTTGTGCTGCGGTGCCGAGGTCGGCGATCTCGCCGCGCAGCGTAGGTGTGAGCGTAGCGAGATCAAACAGAGCGAACTTGAGGCTGGACGATCCGGCATTCAGCGTGAGGACCGAACCGGCCAAAATGATCTCCTGATATGCACGACGTGTGCTAGACGAGCGCTGGCCCCGGGCGGCTAGGGGGCTTTCGGCGGGTGGAGTTAAACCGAATACCAGCGCCGGCGGAGGGTCGGAAACTACCTATTGCCGCTCCGTGATTTGCGTTAACCGGCGCTCCCCCCAGCGCGTGCACGGCTGGATGGTCGCAACCCACGGACGCTCGCAAGCCGCCCGCGCTCGGGTGGCACAGCGCGTCCACCTGGATGGAGAAGCTGTCGAGGAATGCCGGTAGGGGACTACCACCCTGAGTTGGCGACAGGCGCCGTGTCAGGCGCCGGCTTCTCCAAGGCTTAGCACGATCCCTTCGACGACACGCTTCGTCTCATGAATATCGCGTACCGCGATTGAATCGATTCCCGCCGCTCGCACGGCGTCGTCGTTGCCGCCGGGATATATTGCATCGCCCAGAAACATCATGGCGTCAGTCTCGATCCCAGACACCTTTGCGAGCTGGCGCATTCCGTAAGCCTTGTCGACACCGGCGCGGGTGACGTCGATCGAAGTCGATCCGCCGACCCGGACTGCGAAGCCGGGTAGCAAAGGCTCGAGTGCGGCCTGCAGCGCCTTGCGTTTGGCGAAATCGGCGTCCCATCTCTTTTTCGCACCGAGCGGAGCATGCTGGCCGAGACCGGAAAAGGTGATCTGGCTGCCGCGATCCTCGACTCGCTGGCCCCAGATGCGATCCTCCGCAAGCCCGGTGGCGGCGACACCGGTGTCGAGCGCGGCGAGAATGCGCGCGCGTTCGTTGTCGGTGAAATTCTGGGTGTATACCTGTTGCCATTCGCTAGCCTCGTGACGATAAAACTTGGTGCCCGAGGTCGGCAGCAGGAACCATTGGCCAAGGTCGATCCCGGCGGGCAGGTTGCTAATCAGTTGCTGCTCGAACTGCGGCCAGTCGCCGCCGGAAATCACCGCAATCGCTACCTTGGCGCCCAGCCTAGCCAGCAGCGCGCCCATTTCACCGTCGATCGCCTGCTTGCTCTCCGCCAGCGTTCCGTCGAGATCGAATGCAACCAATCGCTTCATTATTCGCTTCCCTGACAAGCTGTTCCGCATGCGTACTTCACTCAACGAAGCGGACGTCGAAAGGACCCATGACCATAATTGCATCGCCGGCGTGCGACCGCGCCGCCTTGAAGCGCATCGCGGCGAGGGCGGCCGTCGCGGAAGTTGCCGACGGTATGACCATCGGCTTGGGCACCGGCAGCACCGCGTCGTTTGCAATCGAAGCGCTCGGCGAGCGCGTCGCTTGCGGGATGCACATTACGACGGTCGCGAGCTCGCTGAGGACAGCGGCGGCGGCTGCCAAGGCCGGTTTGACGGTCGTCCAGTTCGATGCCCTTGACCAGGTGGACATCGGCATCGATGGCGCTGACGAACTCGATGTCGGGCTTCGCGCGATCAAGGGGGGAGGTGGAGCATTGCTGCGCGAGAAGATCGTGGCTGCGGCTGCCCTTCGCATGATCGCGGTGGTCGATGACAGCAAACTGGTGGCGCGGCTTGGGGCGCATCTGCTGCCGGTCGAGGTCCTTCCGTTCGCCGTCGGCTTCGTGACGCGCCGGATCACTGACCTCGGGCTTTCGGCTACGTTGCGCCTGGCGGGCGCTTCCCCTTTTCACACCGACCAAGCGAATGCGGTGCTCGATTGCGGCGTGGACGCCTGCGACGATTTTGACCGGCTGGCAGCCGAATTTTCGGCGATCCCGGGTTTGCTGGGCCACGGATTGTTCCTCGACGAGTTCGACATCGCTTATGTCGGTTCAGCTGAAGGCGTGCGTTGCCTGACCCGTGGAGGACAAACATGACCCTGCCACTGATAGCTGCGTCGGTCCTCGCGGCCGATCTCACGCAGCTAGGCGAGGAAGTGCGCACGGCGGATCGCGCGGGCGCGGACTGGATACATGTGGACATCATGGATGGCCGGTTCGTGCCCGAAATTTCGTTCGGCCCGGGTATCGTCGCGGCGATCCGGCGCAGCACAGCCAAGCCACTGAACGTCCACCTCATGATTGTCGAACCCGAGCGCTCGCTGGAGCGCTATCGCGATGCCGGCGCGGACCATCTGCTGGTGCAGGCCGAGCCGGGCTCGACCATTCACCTCCACCGTGCGTTGACCGCGGTTCGCCAACTCGGCTGTCGCGCCGGCGTGGTTCTCGATCCGGCGACCCCGATCGTGTGGATCGAACAAGTGCTGCATCTCGCCGACATCATAATGGTGATGACAGTCAACCCGGGCTTTGGCGCGCAGGCATTTTTGCCTGAAATGCTTGGCAAAATCGCGACGCTGCGAGCGCTCTGCGGCGAGCGGGGTCTCGATCCGCACATCGAAGTCGACGGCGGTCAGTCGTGCCCAATCGCGCGGCAATGCGTCGAAGCCGGGGCAGACGTGATCGCCGCCGGCTCGGCGATCTTCGGCGCGGCCGATCCCGAAGCCGCAATCCGCGCGCTCCGCGGCAGCTGACGGCTCAACCCGGCGGGACGACGATCTTGAGCAGCGTTGTCTCGCCGTCCGGGCGGAATTGGCAGACGCCCGTAGCCGCGGGAAGCAGCAGCACCGCCCCCTTGTGCATCGGGACATCTACGCCGGCATGTTCGACATTGCCCGAACCGGCGACGCAGACCAGCACCACTGGAGAATCCTGGGGGTCGATCTTGAACGGCGCCTCGCCACTAATTCGCCATAGCCGGAAATACTTGCAGTCAATCAGGCGCTCGCGCCGCAGAGGCCCGGGCGCCTCGACCAACGGCGGCACCGGGGTGATGATGCCTTGGGTCAGATCGACACATGCGAGCGCACTTTCGATCTGTAGCGACCGGGTCTTACCAGTCTTCGGGTCGATATGGTCCCAATCGTAAAGGCGGAAGGTGACGTCGCTGTTCTGCTGGACTTCAAGCACGACGACACCGTTGCCGAGCGAATGCACGTCTCCTGCTTCGACGAGAATGCTCTGACCTGGCAACGGGGCGAAGCTGGGCAAGGCAGCATCGACATTCGCTTGGGACAGAGTCCGCAATTGCGCAGGCGTGACGTCCGCTTTGAGCCCGGCGTAAATGCGGCTGTCCGGCTGCGCCTCGAGCACGACCCAGCCTTCGGTCTTTCCGGTCTCACCCAGAGGAAGTAGAGCGAGGTGCGCGTCCGACGGATGCACCTGCACCGACAGCATCGCCGACACGTCGAGATATTTCAGCAGCAGCGGAAACCGCTCGAAGCGCGGTGCAAGCCTGCCGAGCACCGACCGGGGCGAACACGCGATCAGCTGCGCCAAGGTCTGGCCCTTGAAGGGTCCTTCGGAGACCCGGCTGGGATTGTTGTCGCGATCGCTCAGCAACCAGGCCTCTCCGACGGGCCCATCGCCTGGCAAAGGGACGTCGAGCCACTCGCCCAGGCGCCGCCCGCCCCATAGCCGGTACTGGCAGATCGGATCGAACCGGAGGGGCAAGTTGGGGAGGCGGGACATCTGACGATCTTGAGACCGAAGCGTGCTGCCGCGAAAGGGTCGGGAAATACGCAGCGCGACGCAGTGAGTAGTTTCCGACTCTGCTCCGCAGGAGCAGCCGAGCCTAATTGCGGTGGGGAAGCAATCGGCATCGAACCGTTCCGCGCGATGCATCATCGTATGCAACCGGGTCGCGCCTGACCGATCTGGCCGATTACGCCAACGAATCTCGTGGAGTTGACGAATATGGACGCACTGACCCGGGCGCGCGAACCGCTAGTTCTCGCCGATGACCTTCCGCCGCAGCCTGTCAAGCCGACGCTGGATGCCACCGAGCTTCGCCTGACCGACGCCTATTGGCGCGCGGCGAACTATCTGTCGGTGGGTCAGATCTATCTCTACGACAACCCGCTCCTGCGCGAACCGCTGACGCTGGCGCACGTCAAGCCGCTGGTGGTCGGGCATTGGGGTACGACGCCGGGCCAGAATTTCATCTACATCCACCTGAACCGCGCCATCCGCGCGCATAATCTGGACATGATCTACGTCGCCGGCCCCGGGCACGGTGGCCCGGCACTTGTCGGCAATACCTATCTCGAAGGGTCGTATAGCGAGTTCTTCCCCAATATCTCACGGGACGAGGCGGGGATGAAACGGCTCTTCACGCAATTCTCCTTCCCTGGCGGAATTTCGAGCCATGTTGCGCCGACCACGCCTGGTTCGATCCACGAAGGTGGCGAGCTTGGCTATTCGCTGAGCCATGCCTTTGGCGCGGCGCTCGACAATCCCGAGCTCATCGTCGCTTGTATCGTCGGTGATGGCGAAGCCGAGACCGGGCCGTTGGCGACCGCGTGGCAATCGAACAAGTTCCTCGACCCGGTTACCGACGGCGCGGTGCTGCCGATCCTGCACCTCAACGGCTACAAGATCAGCAATCCGACCATCTTGGCGCGCATCGATCACGAGGAACTGGAGCAGTTCTTCCGCGGCAATGGCTGGACGCCGTACTTCGTCGAAGGTGACGATCCAGACCTGATGCACCAGGCGATGGCCGCCACCACGGAAGCCGTAATCGCCGAAATCCGTGCGATCCAGCACCACGCGCGCACGGGGGGCGACGCCACGCGTCCCCCCTGGCCGATGATTGTGCTGCGCTCCCCCAAGGGCTGGACCGGTCCCAAGATAGTCGACGGGCTCCAGATCGAAGGCACGTTTCGCGCACACCAGGTGCCGCTGCTCGTCGACGCTAATCACCTCGAACATGTCGCCCAGCTTGAAAACTGGATGAAGCGCTATCGCCCGGAGGAACTGTTCGACGAGAGGGGGACGTTGGTTCCCGAACTTGCCGCGCTCGCGCCCAGGGGCGATCGCCGGATGGGTGCTAACCCTCACGCCAATGGCGGCGTGCTGTTGCGCAACCTGCGGATGCCCGATTTCCGTGCCCATGCCGTTGCCGTCCCCTCGCCTGGAGGCGTCAGCGGCGGGGACACGACGGTGCTTGGCAAATTCCTGCGTGATGTCGTCAGCGCAAACCCGGACAATTTCCGCGTCTTCGGCCCGGATGAAACGCTGTCGAACCTGCTCGGCGCGGTGTTCGACGTCACCGCCCGCCAGTGGGATGCAAAAACCATCGCTAACGACGAATTCCTCGCGCCCGCCGGCCGTGTGGTCGATTCGATGTTGAGCGAGCACCAGTGCGAAGGCTGGCTGGAAGGCTACCTGCTGACCGGCCGCCACGGCCTGTTCAACAGCTACGAAGCGTTCATCCGCATCGTCGATTCAATGGTCAGCCAGCATGCCAAGTGGCTCAAGGTGACGAAAGAAATTCCGTGGCGGCGCGACATTGCCTCGCTCAACATCTTGCTCGCTTCGCACGTGTGGCAGCAGGACCATAACGGCTTTACCCATCAGGACCCCGGCTTCCTTGACCATGTCGTGAGCAAGAAGGCCGATATCGTGCGTGTCTATCTGCCGCCCGATGCTAATTGCCTGCTGTCGGTAACCGACCATTGCCTGCGCAGCCGCCATTATGTGAACGTGGTAGTCGCAGGCAAGCACGCACTGCCGCAGTGGCTGACAATCGAAGAAGCTGTAGCGCATTGCACGCAAGGCATTGGCATCTGGAACTGGGCCAGCAACGACCAGCATGACGAGCCAGACTTGGTAATGGCGAGCTGCGGCGACACTCCGACACTGGAAGTGCTGGCGGCAACTTCGATCCTGCGCGCCGCGCTACCTGAACTGCGGATCAGAGTCGTCAACGTGGTCGACCTTATGCGGCTCCAGCCATGTGCCGAGCATCCGCATGGATTGAGTGAGACCGACTTCGATTCCCTGTTTACTCGGGACAAGCCGGTGATCTTCGGCTTCCACGGCTATATCGGGCTGGTTCACCAGCTCACTTACCACCGCGCCAATCGCAACCTTTCCGTCCATGGCTATCGCGAGGAGGGCACGATCACAACACCGTTCGATATTCGTGTACAAAACGGCCTCGATCGGTTCAGTCTGGTTATCGACGCGATCGATCGGCTGCCACTGACCGGAAGCCAGGGCGCGCACCTGAAGCAGGCGATGCGCAACAAGCTGGTCGAGCATAAGCGGTTCATCGACGTGCACGGTGAAGACATGCCCGAAATCCGCAACTGGACGTGGGGAGAGCAGGCGTGAGCCCCGACCAGCTCGCGCACATGGCGTGGCGGCTAGTCGCGCAGGACAAGGGCGTTCTGGCGATCGACGAAAGTACCGGTACATGCAATCGTCGCTTTGCCAAGCTCGGCATCCCGCAGACGGCCGACATGCGGCGCGCGTGGCGCGAATTGTTGGTGACAACGCCCAATCTCTCCCAATCGATCAGCGCGGTTATACTCTATGACGAGACAATAAGGCAGACCATCAGCGGCGGCCGCACGTTCATTTCGCTGCTCGCCGATGCCGAGATTATTCCCGGCATCAAGGTCGATACCGGCTCGGTAGAGCTAGCGGGTCACCCCGGCGAAAAAATTACCGAGGGTCTCGACGGGCTGAACGGGCGGCTCGTTGAGTACGTTCGAATCGGCGCGATTTTTGCCAAATGGCGCGGTGTGATAACGATCAATGACAGCCTTCCCAGTCGCGGCTGCATCGAGGCGAATGCCCAGGCACTCGCGCGGTACGCGGTCATGTGCCAGCAGGTCGGGCTGGTGCCGATGGTCGAGCCCGAAGTGCTGATGACCGGCAACCATGACATCGCCCGTTGCGCAGAGGTCACTGAAGCGGTTCTGCGCGCGGTGTTCCGCCACTGCTACGAGCAGGGAGTGGCGCTTGAGAGCGTGATCCTCAAACCCAACATGGTCCTTGCCGGTACGGACTGCCCGGTCCAGCCGGGACTCGACGAGGTGGCCGACACGACGCTTGCCGTGCTACTTCGCGCGGTTCCTGCTGCCGTCCCGGCGGTAGCCTTCCTATCGGGCGGGCAGCCGGCCGAACTTGCCACCGCCCGACTAAACGCGATGAACGTGCGGTTTCGGGGCCGCCTGCCTTGGCAATTAGCGTTTTCCTTTGCCCGGGCGATTCAGCAGCCGGCGCTGGAAATCTGGCGGGGGCAGGTGGGTAATGGAACTGCTGCCCAAGCGGAACTCGCGCATCGTGCCGAGTGCGACCGCGCTGCGCGGTCGGGTGGCTACGACCCCTCGATGGAGCATAACCCGAGCGTCGACATTACTCACCCGGCGCTCCTGCAGTGAGTACCGCGCTCCCTACCCTGTATCTCGTCCGACATGGCGAAACCAGGTGGTCGCTTGACGGGCGGCATACGGGTACCACGGATCTTGCACTCACTCATGACGGCGAAACCATGGCGCGCGGGCTTGAAGCGTGGTTCGCCGGCTTGGCGTTTAACATGGTGCTGACCAGTCCGATGCGCCGCGCGCGGGATACTTGCGAGCTCGCAGGGCTTGGCAGAAGCGCCGTCATTTCTGATGACCTTTCTGAATGGGACTATGGGGATTATGAAGGGCGCACCAGCAGCGAGATTCGCACCAAAGAACCCGGGTGGAACGTGTTCCGCGACGGCTGTCCAGGCGGAGAAACCCCGGCGCAGGTCACGCAGCGCACCGACCGGCTGATCGCCGAGCTTCTCGTAGTCGGGGGCAATATCGCCCTGTTCTCGCACGGCCAGTTCGGCTGCGCGCTGGCGGCGAGGTGGATCGGGCTCGCAATCGTCGAAGGACAGCACTTTACGCTGGCCACGGGGTCCGTCAGCGTCTTGGGACCCAAACCGCGCCACCCGCATCTCGCGGTAATAGATAAGTGGAACGGCGGCCCTTCGTCGCAACGGGCGCGGCTATGACCGATCCCGCGTTCGTCACTAGACTGCCGGTCACGCTCCGTCCCGACCCCACGCGGGTAGTAATCCGGCCATTCATGCCCGCCGACGATCAGGCGCCTTTTATCGAGCGCGACCGCTCGCGCGCGCAGCGCATCGCCGATCGGGTGCTCGGCCGCGGAAATTCCGAGCTAGGCGTTCAGCTACATCGAGTTACTGACGGTCTTTCAACGCATCATCGCGATGTCTCGCAGGTGCTCATGCGACGTTTTCACGACGTGAACGGGCTGGTGATCGATCCCGGTTCGATCGACGAAGATCAGGCGCGGCTAATCGGCGCCTATTTCAGCGAGGAATATTCGTTTGAGGCGGCGGCGCTGTTCAACCCCAGCATCGTCCTCCATCCAGAGCAAACCGGCGTCGCGCAAGGCGCCGTCCGCTTCATCCTGTCGCTTAGGGGGTCGGGCGAGGGCAATATTTCGTCAGTGACTTTTCGTACGGGCATGTGGTCGCCACACGGCCTCACGATCGATCCGCCTAGCGTTCAGGCCATCTCCCCGCGCATTAAATCGATCCCCGGCGGCGAGCCCGACGATCCGGGCGTGCGACTGCTTTGCGAAGAGGCGCGCGACCTGTCCGAGATCGTGATCTTCCCGGTTACGCCCGCTCAGCGGCACGGCATCGAGGATCTTCGGCTAGTTCGCTTCATCGACGATGACGGCGCCGCCACGTATCTTGGCACGTACACCGCGTTCAGCGGCGGCGGCATCCGGCAGGAAATCCTCCGAACCACCGATTTCGCGACGATCGACCTCACGGCTCTGCGCGGCCCTGGCACCGACAACAAAGGCATGGCGCTGTTTCCGCGCAAGATCGGCGGACGTTACGCGATGCTTGGACGGCAGGACCATGAGAATATCTGGCTGCAAACGTCTAACGATCTTTATGCGTGGGAAGCCGGAGTAAAAGTGGTTGAGCCACGCTTTCCATGGGAATTCGTCCAAATAGGAAATTGCGGATCGCCGATAGAGATAGACGAAGGGTGGCTGGTCATCACCCATGGAGTAGGTCCGGTGCGGAGTTATTGCCTGGGGGCCTGCCTGCTCGACAAGCGCGATCCAACGAAACTGTTGGCTCGGCTGGCGGAACCATTAATTCGCCCCGATCCACACGACCACGATGGTTACGTCCCCAACGTCCTCTACAGCTGTGGCGCAATGGTTCACGAGCGCACGCTGCTGCTCCCGTATGCCATCGCCGACAGCTTTACGACCTTCGCGAGTGTGAGGCTCGACCAGTTGCTTCAGGCGATGGTTTAAGAACGGTGCCCGAGATCGCAAGAAGCCGTCTCACGGAAAGTCGTCATCGTCGATGGTCGCCGGTCAATTGCGGCAACGGCATGGAAGGGCGCCTCGGCGCGCTTCACCTAAGGAAAGGTTGACCATTGTGATCGGAATCGAACTTTCCTCGCCAGGCGTCTTCACACTGACACCCCACGGAGCCTTGAACCCCGAAAACTTTTCAAAGCTTACGGCAGCCATCGATAGATACATTAACGAGAACGACAGGGTTCCCAACCTTGTCATCCACGTCGGACAGTTGCCACACTGGAGCAGTCTCGCCGCTCTCAGCGACCACCTTTGCTTCGTTCGGGATCATCACCGCCTGGTCAAGAAAGTCGCCATCGTCGGCGACAGCCTGGCGGTGCGAATGCTGCCGGGTCTCATGGACCATTTCGTAGGTGCGAAGGTCAGGAATTTTCAGGAAGCCAGGTTCGACGAAGCCCGGCACTGGGCGGAAGCGGATGAGGATCACCCCGGGCAATTTGAATCTCTCGAGGGATTTCCGTCCGATGTTATCGCCATAAGGGCACGGGGGATCATTACCTCGCAGGACTATCGTGAGATGCTGATCCCCCTGGTCGATCAGAAGCTCAAGACCCACGATCGGCTAAAATTTCTCTTCCTGCTCGACCAAGGCTTTGATTCCTATTCCGCCGCGGCGGCATGGGACGATGCGCGATTCGGGCTCAGCCACTGGAAAGACTTCAGTAAGATCGCGCTCGTGACCGACATCGTCTGGATCCGCCACGGAGTTATGATTTTCGCGCCGCTGATGAGGGCCGAGATCCAGATCTTCGACGTGGTCGAACGCGAGAAGGCCGAGACCTGGATCAGGGTCTAACGACAAGGACGCGATCATGAAAGACCGTTGCGCGGAAGACGGGTCGGGGGGAACCCCGATTTTGGCCAACGCGGCGTCGCCAAATGTCTGGACCTGTCCGATGCATTCTGAGATTCGCCAGAACGCGGCCGGTACTTGCCCGATTTGCGGCATGGCACTCGAGCCTGTGGCGCCGACGCTCGACGACGCGCCCAATCCCGAACTGGTCGATTTCACGCAGCGGCTGTGGGTCGCGGGCGCGCTGAGCATCCCGTTGCTCGCAATTTCGATGGTCGCCGAAGTATCGGGACTACAGTTTGTGCCTCCGGCCTACTCTGCGTGGGTCCAGCTTGGCCTCGCGGCGCCGATAGTCCTATGGGCCGGATTGCCCTTCTTCCAGCGCGGCTGGAGGTCGCTCCTCACCCGCAAACTCAACATGTTCACGTTGGTGTCGATCGGCGTGGGAGCGGCATTCGCCTACAGTCTGGTCGCGACCCTGGCGCCAGGAATCTTCCCGGACGGTATCCGAATGCACGGAATGGTGCCGGTTTATTACGAAGCCGCTGGCGTGGTGATCGCACTGGTGCTGCTCGGCCAGGTGCTCGAACTGCGCGCCCGGGCGGCCACGGGTCGGGCGATCCGCGCGCTGATGGGCCTTGCGCCGAATACTGCACGGCGGGTGGCCGCCGACGGTAGCGAAGCCGATGTCCCGCTGAGCGAGGTCGCGGCGGGCGACCGGCTGCGCGTGCGCCCCGGCGAGGCGATCCCGGTCGACGGCGTGGTGATCGAAGGCAGCTCGCCGGTCGACGAGGCAATGCTAACGGGCGAACCCGCGCCGGTGATGAAGGCGGCGGGCGCGGCCGTTACCGGCGGCACCGTCAATGGTACCGGCAGCCTGCTCGTCGAGGCGCGCGCCGTGGGAGCTGATACCGTGCTCGCGCGAATTGTGCACATGGTTGCCGAGGCGCAGCGCAGCCGCGCGCCAATTCAAGCGGTCGCTGACCGGGTAGCGGGCTGGTTCGTGCCTTTGGTCGTTGGCATCGCGATCGTCACTTTTGTCGTTTGGAACCTGGCCGGCCCCGAGCCGCGCTTCGGCCATGCGTTGCTCAACGCAATCGCCGTGCTGATCATCGCCTGCCCGTGCGCGCTGGGTTTGGCGACACCGATGTCGATCATGGTCGGCACAGGGCGCGGCGCGCATGCCGGGGTGCTAATCAAGAACGCCGAGGCGCTGCAGGCCTTAGATGCGGTCGACACACTGGTGATCGACAAGACTGGCACGCTCACCGAGGGGCGGCCGAAGCTGGTCGCGATCGAGCCAGTCGCGCCGCTGTCGGAGGAAGACCTGCTCGCATTCGCCGCCGCGGTCGAGGCACGGTCCGAACATCCGCTGGCGCGCGCCGTCGTCGCGGCGGCAGAGGCGCGCAAACTCACGGTAGGCGCCGCCGAGGACTTCGCCTCGACCACTGGAAGCGGCGCATCAGCGAGAGTCGATGGCCGCATGGTCGCGATCGGCAATGCCGCGATGATGCAGATGGCAGGCGCCGATCCCGCCGCGCTGGAGACTGCCGCCGACACACATCGGCGCGACGGGGCAGGGGTCATGCTCGTTGCCCTGGAGGGGCGCCTCGCGGGACTGCTCGCGGTAGCCGATCCGGTCCGCGACGGGGCGCGCGACGCCATCGAGGCGTTGCGCGAACGCGGGCTGCGCATCATTATGCTGACCGGCGATAATCGCACGACGGCGGACGCGGTTGCGCTGGCGGTCGGCGGCATCGACGATGTCCGTGCGGGCCTGAAACCTGAGGACAAGGCGCGCATCATCGGTGAACTCAGGGCCGCCGGAGCCAGGGTCGCGATGGCGGGTGACGGCGTCAACGATGCGCCGGCGCTGGCGGCCTCCGACGTCGGGATCGCGATGGGAACAGGAACCGATGTCGCGATCAAAAGCGCCGGGATAACGCTGACCAAGGGCGATCTCTCGGCAATCGTGCGTGCTCGCAGACTGGCCAAGGGCACGATGCGGAACATTCGGCAGAACCTATTCTTCTCGTTCGTGTTCAACGGTATCGGCGTGCCCATCGCAGCTGGCGTGCTTTATCCCGTGGCGGGCCTGCTGCTGTCACCGATGCTCGCCGGCGCCGCAATGGCCCTGTCCAGCTTCACCGTCGTCACAAACGCGCTGCGATTGAACGCGCTGAAGTTGTGATGATGCGCCGCCTGACCACGATACCGTATGTCGGCAAATGGCCGCTGGCCAACCGTCTGCTCATAAATACTGCCAAACAATCAGCTCGGTTCAACGCAATCAAGGATTGGCAAAGTAGATCGGAGGAAAAACATGGCTCAAACAATTAAGCATGCAATCATCGCTTGCCACCCAGCAGAGCACAGCTTCACACTTTCGGTCGCGCAGAAATACGCGGATACGGTTCGTGCACACGGACACGAAGCCGTGATTCGCGATCTCTATCGGAACAATTTTGATCCGGTGCTACGCGATGACGAACGTCTGGGCCGACCCGGCCCGGACGTCCTCAACGAATGGGCGCTGCTCGGCAAGTGCGACGTCTTTGTTCTTGTTTACCCGGTTTGGTTCGGCGCGCCCCCAGCCATGCTTGTGGGTTACATCGACCGGGTCTTCGGTGCCGGCCGCACGCTTGGCTCAGAAAGACATTCCGGGCCGGGCGAGCTATTGGCCGGGAAACACCTGGTGTCGCTCACGTCGTCGGGGAGCATGCGAGCGTGGTTGGACGAGAAGGGTGTCCTTGGGTCGCTGCGAACGGTTTACGATCGCTACCTCGCGGACGTGTTCGGTTTCGCTGAAACTGCTCGTTACCATTTCGACGGAATTACCCCGGAACTCCCGGAGCGCGACTTCAAACAGAATATGTTCGAGGTTGAAAAGGCCGCCCTGGAGGTGATGAGCCGGCTTGTTCCTAGCAGGCAGGCTACCGCTGCTCAATGATCGTGCGGCGGATCTCTGCTGCATTGTTTCTCATAGGCCGATAGCGTGGTTCGCTGGACACAAATAAGGTTCAACAAACTTAAATGGGAGCCGCTTGGATGAAACGATATTTATTAGGAGTGATCCTCGCGTCAGTTCCGTTGCTGGCTGTCGCTCGGCCCGCGACAAACGGAATTAGGTGGGGCCGGGCGGCCCCTGGGACGATGGCAAGCATCTACCGGCATCATCAGGCGACGGACGGGATACCCGCGTCGTATACCTCGATGACAGACCGCTCCGGATATTCGCATGATAAGCTCGCTCGGAGCGCCACTATGTTTGCGGACAAGGGTGCAGCTTGCCACGGACTAATCGGCACCGGAAGCGGGGCGTCGGGAAGTATGATATACCCGCACCCTTCGAACCTTGCTTGGCTGGCACGCGAACCCGCCAAGGTGTCCGAGCCATACATGTATTGGTCGATAGCCGAAGGCGGACGACAGTTCGGGTCCGATATGCCGTCGTTCAAAGCCAAGCTTTCGCGAAATGACATTTGGGCAATGATTTAGTTACATCCGCAATGGCTTCCTACCGCGCTAAGGGCGTGGCTACGCGCACATATGGCCGCCCCGAAATTTTGAGGCTGATTTCAGTGAACCAGGAAAGATCATGAATAGCCCAGTAACTTCGTTGTCTCCGGAAGTCCGGGAAGACGGATCGATTGAACGGCTCGCTATCGACACGATTCGCACTCTGACTATGGACGCCGTCCAGCAGGCGAACTCCGGCCATCCCGGCACGCCGATGGCGCTCGCTCCGGCCGCTTACACCTTGTGGCGCGATCATCTGCGCTACGATCCCGATACGCCCGATTGGCCGAATCGCGACCGCTTTGTGCTATCGGTTGGCCATGCCTCGATGCTGCTTTACGCTGTGCTCCACCTCGCCGAGGTCAAGGAGACCGACGCCGACGGCAAGCTAACCGGAAAGCTCGCCGTCAGCCTCGACGACATCAGGGCGTTCCGTCAGCTCGGCTCCAAGACGCCGGGCCATCCCGAATATCGCATAACCACCGGCGTCGAAACGACAACCGGCCCGCTCGGCCAAGGCTGCGGCAACTCGGTCGGTATGGCGATTGCCGAACGCGCGCTCGCCGCGCGCTTCAACCGGCCCAGCTTCAACCTGTTCGACCATGTCGTCTACGTCTTTGCCAGCGACGGCGATATGATGGAGGGCGTTTCCCAGGAAGCCGCGTCGCTCGCCGGGCACCTCGAACTCTCCAATCTGTGCTGGGTCTACGATAGCAACCACATCACCATCGAGGGCAGTACCGAACTCGCTTTCACGGAGGACGTCGGCAAGCGCTTCGAAGCCTATGGCTGGAACGTCATCCACGTCGACGACGCCAACGATCGCGCAGTTTTCTCTACCGCGCTCGAATCGTTCAAAGCGACCGACGACCGCCCGACCTTAATCGTGCTCCATTCGATCATCGGCTATGGCAGCCCAATTCAGGGCACGCAGAAGGCGCATAGTGACGCTATGGGCGCGGACGTAATCCGCGCCACGAAGAAGGCTTACGGCTGGCCGGAAGACGCGCAGTTCCTGGTGCCGGATGGCGCCGCCGCCTCGCTCGGCGACCCGATGCGCGCCAGGGGCGGCAAGCTCCGTGCCGATTGGGAAGCGAAATTCGCTCGGTATCGCGTCCAATTTCCCGAGCTCGCCGCCGAGTTCGAGGCGATGCGCTCCGGCAAGCCCGCCGCGGGCTGGGACAAGGACGTGCCGAGCTTCCCAGCCGACGCCAAAGGAATGGCATCGCGCGATGCCGGCGCCAAAGTGCTGAACGCGATCGCGCCGAATATGCCCGGGCTGATCGGCGGCGCTGCCGACCTCGCGCCCTCGACCAAGACACTCCAGACCTTCCAGGGGGCGGGCGCGTTCGAGCCCAGCAGCTATGGTGGCCGCAACATGCATTTCGGCGTGCGCGAGCATGCGATGGGCGCGGCCGCGAACGGCATGGCGCTCTCCTCTCTGCGGCCCTACACTGGTACCTTCCTCGTCTTCGCCGACTATATGCGCCCGCCGATCCGGCTCGCCGCGATCATGGAAATCCCGGTCATCTTCGTGTTCACGCACGATTCGATCGGCGTTGGCGAGGATGGTCCGACCCACCAGCCGATCGAGCATCTAGCGACTTTGCGCGCGATCCCCGGCCTCGACACGATCCGGCCAGGCGATGCCAACGAGGTCGCGGTGGCGTGGAAAGTGGCGCTCCGCCGATCAAGGGGGCCGACCGCCTTGATCTTTTCGCGGCAGGCGATCCCCACGCTCGATCGCGGAAAATACGCGTCTGCAGACGGACTCGAGAAGGGTGGCTATGTGCTCGCCGAGGCGGAAGGCGGCAACCCCGATATTATCCTAATCGGCACCGGCAGCGAGCTGCCGATGGTCGTCGCCGCACACGAAAAGCTCAGCGCCGAGGGCATCCGCTCGCGCGTCGTGTCGCTGCCGAGCTGGTTCCTGTTCGAGAAGCAGGACGATGCATATCGCGAAAGCGTGCTGCCCCATGCGGTCCGCGCTCGGCTCGCGGTCGAGCAGGCGGGTGGGCTCGGCTGGGACCGCTATGTCGGTCATGACGGCGGCACGATCACCATGTCGACCTTCGGCGCGTCGGCGCCGCTCGCCGATCTGCAGAAGAAGTTCGGCTTCACCGTTGACAATGTCTGCAGCGTTGCACGCCAGCTGATCGAGGCCAATTGATGACCAACCGCCTGAACAAGCTAGCCTCTGCAGGACAGGCCGTGTGGCTGGATTTCGTCGATCGCGAGTTCCTTGCAGACGGCGGCCTTAGGAAGCTGGTTGCCGAGGATGGATTGACCGGGGTCACTTCCAACCCGTCGATCTTCGAGAAGGCGATGGGCCATGGCGAGGCCTATGACGCCGGCTTCTTGGAGTTCCTCGGCAAGGCGGATGCGAGCGTCCAGGACACGTACGAAAGCCAAGCGATTGCCGACATTAAGTCTGCGGCGGCCGACTTGCGCCCGACGTTTGACCGGCTCGAGGCCAAGGATGGCTTTGTCAGCCTTGAGGTCTCGCCCTATCTCGCCAACAAGACCGACGAGACGATCGTAGAGGCGCGGCGACTTTGGGCCGAGGTCGGCGAACCCAACTTGATGATCAAGGTGCCGGGCACAGAGGCCGGCGTGCCCGCGATCCGCCAGCTGCTCGAGGACGGGCTCAACATTAACGTCACGCTCCTGTTCTCGATCGAGGTCTATCAGGAGGTGGCCCAAGCCTTGATGGCGGGGCTCGAGGCGCGCATCGCCAAAGGCCTGCCCGTCGATCGGATCGCCTCAGTCGCGAGTTTCTTCGTCAGCCGCATTGATGTTGAAATCGACCACACGATCGACAGCCGTCTGGCTGCGGGCGACCCGGAGGCGGAAGCGCTGAAGGCTATTCGAGGCAGGGTCGCGATTGCCAACGCCAAGCTCGCTTACGCCCGGTACGAGAAGTTGATCGCAAGCCCGCGCTGGCTGGCGCTGGCGGCGCAGGGGGCGATGCCGCAGCGTTTGCTGTGGGCATCGACCGGCACCAAGGATTCGGCCTTTTCCGACACACTCTACATCGATTCGCTGATCGGCCGCGACACTGTCAATACGATGCCGCCCAAGACGATGGATGCGTTCCGCGACCATGGCACGGTGGCGCCGAGCCTAACGCAGGACGTCCACGCCGCCCGCCAGGTCATCGCCGAGACTGAACGGCTCGGCCTCAAGCTCGACGAGGTCACTGCTAGGCTCGTCACGACCGGCGTGCGCCTGTTCGCCGATGCCGCCGATGCTTTGCTCGGCGCCGTCGCCGCGAAGCGCTCAGCGTTCCTAGGCCATCGCCAGAACGAGCTCAACGCAACGCTGCCAGACGGGCTCACCAAGGCCGTCGAGGCGCGGCTCGAAACCGCCCGCGCAGGGGCTTGGTCGCGCCGGCTATGGCAGGCGGATGCGTCGCTCTGGACCGGCAAGGACGAGGGCAAGTGGCTGGGCTGGCTCGATGCCGCGCGCGGCAAGCAGGTTCCAGATGCGCTGACGGACGTCGCCGCGAAGGCTAAGGGGCACAAGGATGCCGTGTTGCTGGGCATGGGCGGCTCGAGCCTCGGGCCCGAGGTGCTGTCGCTCATCCTCGGTTCGACAGGCGGCAGCCCTAAGCTCCATGTGCTTGATACGACCGATCCCGGCCAGATCGCCGCAGTCGCGCGCGCGATCGATCCCACGAAAGCGTTATTCATTATCTCCTCGAAGTCGGGCTCGACGATGGAGCCCGAACTACTCCGCGCCTACTTCTGGAGGGCCTCGGGCCAGGATGGCAACCGCTTCCTCGCCGTCACCGATCCCGGCTCGGGCCTCGAGAAGACCGCCAAGGCAGACGGCTATGCGCACGTCTTCCCCGGCAATCCCGCGATCGGCGGCCGCTATTCGGTACTCTCCGCCTTCGGCATGGTGCCGGCGGCGGTGATGGGCGAGGACGTCCACGCCTTCTACGAGGCGACCGCAGCTATGGTTTTCGCCTGCGGGGCTGACGTGCCGCCGGCGCATAATCCCGGCTTCCGACTCGGTGCGATCATCGGCGAGGCTGCGCTGGCGGGGCGAGACAAGCTTACAATTCTGCCGTCGAAGGGGCTCGAGCCGTTCGGCGCGTGGCTCGAACAGCTGCTCGCCGAGAGCACGGGCAAGCAGGGCAAGGGCATCGTGCCCGTCGATCTTGAGCCGACCGGACCAGTTGTCAGCTATGGCAGCGATCGACTGTTTGTTCACTTCCACCTCGCCGGCGAAGCGGATCCCGAACTTGAAGCGACGTTGACGGCGCTCGCCCATGCAGGTCACCCGCTGGTGCGGATTGCGGTCGCCAAGGCGGAGTTGATCGGCCAGGAATTCTTCCGCTGGGAGATCGCAACCGCGGTGGCCGGCGCGGTGCTCGGCATTGACCCGTTTAACCAGCCCGACGTCGAGGACGCCAAGATCAGCACGCACAAGCTGATCGACGACTATGAGGCTTCGGGCGCGCTCGAGCCGGAGATGCCGGTTGCCGAGACGGCAGACTTCGCCGTCTTTGCGGCCGAAGGCGACGGCACCCCGTCGGCGGACTCGACCGAGCTGCTTCGGCGTCACTTCGCCGGTCTCGAAGCTGGCGACTATGCCGCCTTCCTCGCCTATATCGAACGCGACGCAGCCAATGCGGAGTGTATCGCGGGAATTCGTGTTGCGGTGCGCGATGCTAAAAGGGTCGCAACCGTCGCCGGCTTCGGCCCCCGCTTCCTCCATTCGACGGGCCAGGTCTATAAGGGAGGTCCTGCTACGGGCACCTTTCTCATCATCACCCGCGATCCTGACCCGGATCTCGCCGTGCCCGGCCGCACGGCGAGTTTCGGCACCATCCAGGTGGCCCAGGCGCGCGGCGACATGAAGGTGCTCGCGACGCGCGGCCGTCGCGTGCTGCGCGTCCACCTCAAGGCCGGGGGCGGCGGCATGGATACACTGAGGGCGGCGATACTCGCCGCGCTCGAGACCTAGGAGTTTATCCACCATGCGTCTGGCGATGATCGGTCTCGGCCGAATGGGAGCGAATATAGTGCGCCGGCTGATGCGTGGCGGGCATGAGGTGGTGGTGTTCGATCGCAACTCGCAGGTTGTCGATGAAATGGTCACGGAAGGCGCGGTCGGCGCCGTCTCGCTCGCCGATGTCGCCGCCAAGCTGGGGAGCCCGCGCATTTTCTGGGTGATGTTGCCCGCCGGCGCTCCGACCGAGGATACGGTTGCCGCGCTGACGGCGCTTGCATCCCCCGGCGACATCATCATCGACGGCGGCAACACCTTCTACAAGGACGACATCCGCCGCGCCAAGGCGTGCACCAAAAAGCAGCTCCATTATGTCGACGTCGGCACCTCCGGCGGCGTCTGGGGGCTCGAGCGCGGCTATTGCATGATGATCGGCGGCGACAAAGAGACGGTCGACTTGCTTGACCCGATCTTCGACTGCATGGCGCCCGGCCTCGGCACGATCCCCCGCACTCCCGGCCGGACGGAGGAGGAAGGCGAGGATCCGCGTGCCGAGAAGGGATATATCCATGCTGGCCCAGTTGGCGCGGGCCATTTCGTCAAGATGGTCCACAACGGTATCGAATATGGTCTGATGCAGGCCTATGCCGAAGGCTTCGACATCCTGAAGGGCAAAAAGTCGGATATGCTTCCTGAGGACGAGCGCTTCGATCTCAACCTCACCGATATCGCCGAGGTCTGGCGGCGTGGCAGCGTCATTTCGTCTTGGCTGCTCGACCTCTCTGCCTCCGCGCTTGCAAGCGACCAGATGCTCGAGCAATTCTCCGGCCGGGTCGCCGATTCAGGCGAAGGCCACTGGACCATTGACGCGGCGATGGAGGAAGCGGTGCCGGTCTACGTTCTCTCCGCCGCCTTGTTCGCGCGCTACCGCAGCCGCGTAGAGGGCACTTTCGGCGACAAACTCTTGTCCGCAATGCGCTTTGGCTTCGGCGGTCATGTTGAAATGCCGCAATGAGGCAGGCGGAGACCGCGCCCCCAGCGACGTTCGTCATCTTCGGAGCGCTCGGCGACCTTACCCGCCGGCTGCTTGTTCCGGCGCTGGTTAACCTTGGAGAATTAGGGCTGTTGGCACCCGATACCGAGTTCCTCGGGGTAAGCCACCATGATTGCGATGACGAAGGGCTGCGCCGCGCGCTCGACGACTTCCTGATGGAAGGTTCCGGCTGGGATCAGGTGCGCGATCACGTCCATTACCTGAAGGGCGATTTCACCGACGCTAAGACATTCACGGCGCTGTCCGGGAAGCTTGGCGGAAACGTGGTGTTCTACCTCGCGACGGCGCCAAACCTCTTCGGGCCGATCGTCGATGCACTTGGCGATGCCGGCCTGCTCGACGAGGCGGATGGCTTCCGCCGCGTCGTCATCGAGAAGCCGTTCGGTACCGATCTCGCTTCGGCGCAGGTGCTCAACCGCCGCATCCTTGCGCAAGCGAGCGAGGCGCAGATCTATCGAATCGACCATTTCCTGGGCAAGGAGACGGTCCAGAACATCATGGTCGCGCGGTTCGGCAACACCTTGTTTGAATCGATCTGGAACAACCGCTACATCGATCATGTCCAGATCACCGCCTCAGAGACGGGCACCGTCGGCAGCCGCGGCAAGTTCTACGACGCGACCGGGGCGCTTCGCGACATGGTGCCCAACCACCTCTTCCAGCTGCTCGCGATGATCGGGATGGAGCCGCCGATAAGCTTCGACGCCGAGGCGATCCGCACCGAGAAGGGCAAGGTCATCGCCGCCATCCGTCCGATCGATCCCGCTGACGCAATTCGGGGACGCTACGGCGCTGGCGCGATTGCGGGCAAGGCGGTGCCTGCATATACCGACGAACCCGACGTCGATCCGACCGGCCGTACCGAGACGTTCGCGGCGCTAATGGTGCATGTCGAGACGTGGCGCTGGTCGGGCGTGCCCTTCTACCTCCGAACCGGCAAGGCGCTTTCGGCGCGAGACACCGAAATAGTCGTCCAGTTCAAGGACGTGCCGCTCGCACTGTTCCGCGAAACGGTAGTCGATCGACTGCCGCCCAACCTCCTCGTCGTCCAGATACAGCCCGACGAGGGGATCAGCCTCGAGTTCGTCGTCAAGCGACCCGGCCCGGTGGTCAACACCGCGCCGGTCAGCATGGACTTCCGTTACGGGGACCATTTCGAGGTCGGCCACCAGACCGGCTACGAGACTTTGCTCTATGACGTGCTAGCAGGCGACCAGACGTTGTTCCAGCGCGCCGACCAGATCGAGGGCGGCTGGCGTGCGGTGCAGCCGCTGCTTGAGCTTTGGGAGCAGGGCACGCCGGAGAATTATGAAGCGGGCAGCGCCGGGCCTGAGAGCGCAGATGCGCTGATGCACCGTGCGCACCGGCGGTGGCACAAGTTGGGTTGAGCGCACGCATCCGCCTCGTCGTCTCGGACATCGACGGCACGCTTGTTCGGCAGGACAAGAGCTTGAGCGATGGCGTGGTCGCCGCCGTCCAGCGCCTGCGGGATGCCGGCGTGGCGTTCAGCCTCATTAGTGCACGCCCGCCGAGCGGCATGCTTTGGATCGCGGCGAAGCTCGGGCTCACGGGCAAAATCGCTTCATTCAACGGTGGGACAATCGTGAAGCCTGACGGCGAGGTCGTGTCCGCCGAACTAATCCATCCCAAAACCGCGGCGTGCACGCTGAATATTTTCAATAGACCAAACGCTGAAACCTGGCTGTTCGCGGACGGCAACTGGTATGCAAGAACTACACGGAGCGAGTATTTTTCGCGCGAGCGAAAGGCAGCCAATGTCGAGCCGGTGGTTGTAAGCAATTTTGATGGTCTGCTCGCCCGCGTCGATAAAATCGTTGCAATCAGCAACGATAGTGCGCTGCTCACACAGCTCGATAACGAAGTGGCGTTCGCAATCGGAGCAGCTGCGACGGTCTCTCGCTCGCAGACGTATTATCTCGATGTCACGGCACCGCGTGGCAACAAAGGTGATGGCATTGCGGCGCTCGCGGCGGAATTCGGATTTCCGCTCCAATCGGTTGCGGTATTCGGGGACCAATCCAATGACCTGGCGATGTTCGCGCGCGCGGGCATGTCGGTCGCTATGGGACAGGCATCCGAAGAGGTTCAGGCGGCGGCAACTCATGTGTCGCGTTCGAATGAGGATGAGGGAGTTGCCGACGCGATCGACTGCTTTGTCCTGCCTAAAGTGCGACAATGACGTGGCTCTGGTCACGGCACCACTTCTCTCCGCTCATCTTGGTCACCTGGCGGAAGATGTGTTGAGCGTAGATTGCGCCAGCTGTCCGTCGCCAGAAAATTGAGCGCCGCACTGCGGAGCCGACAGGCGAATTTCGGCCCAAGAATCGCCTGTCCGTGACCTTGAACGCCCACCCCATCTAACGTTCAATTATCATCCCGAGCCGATCGCGCCAATTCAGTCAGCCTCGGCCGATCGCGACGATTGACGCGCAACGGGCGACCATCCTCAGCATGCTCCGTTTCGATCCAACGGCGGCGCTCAATGTCGAAAGCAAGTAATTGGGTTAAGCTATCAACCTGATCGTCGAACTTGCCGAACGGAAATGTCCTAAGTTCTTCGCGAAACGGATCGAGCCTAGGGCCAAAGGCGGAGTAGACCATTGCTGGCAATGCGCTGCCGGCTACCCATATGCACCTCATCACCTGACCCCTCCTGCAAGCGTCCCGTGACAGAGAGACTTAGCGCTTTCGCTTGCCGGAATGGGTCGAAGCCATGGCATGGAAACAGACATTTAACTCCGCGCGGGCGGCATGAACATCGTGCCCTTCGATGAGGTCCCAGAGCGCGTAGCGGTGACTGCGCCTCAACCGACGCTCTTGGACTTCTCGAATGTTAGTTCGCTGCCGGTCTTCCTCGCGTGACGACTTCCGATCAGAGTCCGCTTGGCGTGGCCGCGCCTCTCGTCACCGAAGGTGACCTCGCCCGCGTTGTTCCGGCGTTCTATGAGCGGGTGCAGCTCGATCCTATGCTCGGCCCCGTGTTCACCGGCGCAATTGCTGAATGGGACGTCCATCTTGAAAAGCTCATTGCCTTCTGGTCGTCAGTGATGCTGACCAGCGGCCGCTACAAGGGCAACCCGGTCGCCATGCATATGAAGCATGTGAGCGAGATCACGCCCCCCATGTTCAACCGCTGGCTCGCATTGTGGGCCGACGTCACGGGGGAACTCTTGCCACCCGCGTCTGCCGTCGCACTTCAGAACAAGGCAACGCGGATAGCCGAGAGCCTCAAGCTCGCTTTATACTTCCGTCTCGCACCGACGGTCGGATCACCGACCGGGTTGGACGAGAATGCGTCCCGAAAGGACTGCTAATGGTGAATTCAATCCTGGCTCCAGCCCGCGCCGCCCTCGCCGAGGAGCGCAATGCCACGCCCGAAGTCCATCATGCGCCGAGTGGGTTCTCCGACCGCTTTGCGTTGGGATTCACCAAGCTTCTCCGCTTCACCGCGGACACATTCTTCGCCAAGCGCTACGGGCACCGCGCGATCGTGCTTGAGACCGTTGCCGCCGTTCCCGGGATGGTCGGGGCGATGTTCACGCACCTTACTTGCCTGCGCCGCATGAAGGATGACGAAGGCTGGATCAGGACCCTGATGGAAGAAGCCGAGAATGAGCGGATGCATCTGATGACGTTCATCGAGATTGCGAAACCCACCCTGTTTGAACGCCTCGTCATCCTGCTCGCGCAATGGGTGTTCCTGGCCCTGTTTTCGATCCTTTATCTCCTCTCATCGCGCACAGCCCACCGCGTGGTGGGCTATTTCGAGGAGGA
>JBDSUJ010000086.1:0-6737 GCA_039927815.1 Croceibacterium sp.
CCAATCTAAACGCAGCCGATCTGGCCATTTGGGCGACGCGCCGTGCTGATCAGATCGAGCAAGCGGCCGCTTGGCGCCTGATCCTGCCGGCTCTCAAGGCAGCGCGCCGACAGCAACGTAAACGGAAGTAGACACGTGGCACTTCGTTTCGCTCACCTGACGAGAGCAGCGGTCAACGCGCTGCCCCCCGGTCGAAGTGTGACGGAACATGGCATCACGGTGCGCAAGCAGCGCGACTTCGACGATCATTATAGCATCAACATCATGGTTGATGGGCAGCGCATCCATCGTGCCATTGGGCGAGCGAGCGAAGGCATCACACGGGAGCAGGCCGAGCGCGCCATCGAGTCCTTCCGCACGAAGGCTCGCGAAGGTCGGCTAGATCTACCGACCGGCCGCAAGGCTCACCGTACTTTTGCTGACGCCGCAGGCGAGTACCTGCGCCGTATCGAGGGCCACCCGAAGCACGGACGCAACATAGCTCGTAAACGCTATCACTTGCAGAAGCGCTTGGTGCCTTACTTCCGCGCACAGCGATACCAAAAGCTGACCGACTTCGCTATCGCGGGGTACATCCGACAGCGCAAACTCGATGGCGCTGCCCAAGCCACGATCAACCGCGAACTCTCAAGCCTCTCGCATTTCCTTAGCCGCTGCCTTGAGTGGGGCTGGATCAAGTCACGGCCGAAAATCGACAAGGGCGTAGAGCCGCGCAAGCGCGTAATAGTCCTGTCGGACACAGACAAGCGGGCGCTGACCGCATCTGCGATTGGGGACCAAGACGCCTATACTTGGCTGTTTGTAGCAATCGCCATGAGCACCGGTATGCGGCACAGTGAGATACTGCGCGTACAATGGACTGAGGTCGACTTTGCCTCGCACCGCATTCACATTGCACGAGCAAAGGCAGGCCAGCGCGAACAACCCATGCCGCCAAGCCTAGCTGTTCGCCTCAAGGTTGAGTGGCAGCGACTCGGCCATCCGACCGGTTTCTTGTTTCCTACGAACCGGGCAGACGCCAAGCACCCGCACCGGCAAAACATGGCCAAGCAGTTCCGGCGCGCGGTCGAGCGGGCGAAGTTGGACCCGACGAAGGTCACACCGCACATCTTGCGCCACACGGCGATCACGGAGTTGGTAAGGGCTGGCGTGGACTTGCCTACAATCCAGAAGATCAGCGGCCACAAGACGCTCGCGATGGTCCTGCGCTACACACAGCTCACCGACGAGCACGTCAGCATGTCCGTGGCGAAGCTGGACAATCTGGCCGAGCCCGCTGATGTGCCGGAGCGCGCAACGAGCTAAGCAACTTTCACTCGACTGCAGACCTCGCGTCAGCGCCGGGACTCGAACGCCAGGCCCTGCAATGATGTTTCCTTTTCACCTCATGGGGTCATTCGAGCACCGCGCTCGTCTCGACCTCATTACACTAGATTTACACACAGCCCTCGATTGTGACTTACTTTATTGGTTTGAAATTACGCAAAAACGGCGGAATTCCGAATGGTGCGGGCGGCCGGACTCGAACCGGCACGAGCAAAGCTCAGGGGATTTTAAGTCCCCGGCGTCTACCATTCCGCCACGCCCGCACGATGGCCAAGCTAGCCGGGCCGCGCGTGGCTTACCAGTAGCGGGCTGATGCCAGTGCCGCGCCTTCGGCCAATGCCGCAAGCTTGGCCCACACAACTTCGGGGTCGAGCCCGCCGCTGCCCGCATGGACCGAGAACCCGCAATCGACCCCCGCCATGATCCGCTCGCGCCCAAGCAAGTCGGCATAGCGCCCGATCCGCTGCGCAATCAGCTCGGGATGCTCGACGTAGGGGCTCTGCGGCTCGATCATGCCCGGACACAGCACTTTGCCCTCGGGCAAGGGATGCGCTTCGAAGAACGCGAATTCGTGCGCGTGGCGCGGGTTGGCGCCTTCGAGCAGCACCGCCTGCGGCTTGGCACTCCACACGATGTCGGCGATGTCCTCCAGCGCCACGTCATGGATGTGCGGGCCGGGATAGTTGCCCCAGCACAGGTGCATCCGCAGCTGCTCGGCGGGAATGTTGCGCAATGCGTGGTTGAGCGCGGCGACGTTCATCCCGATGCGCTTGCGGAATTGCTCGGTCGAGAGCTCGGTGAACTGGACGTGCCGGCCCATTGCCAGGTCGGGGCAATCGACTTGTAGCGTGATCCCCGCCGCAGCGATGGTCTCGTATTCGTGGCGCAGCCCTTCGGCGAGCGCGAACACGTATTCCTCGTCCGTGGCGTAATAGGCATTGGGGAAGAACAATGCGGTCACGCCCGGGCTGGCAGCCGACATGAAGGTTTCGTGACCCCCGGCCAGCCGGGTCAGCCGCTCGGCATCCTCGCGCGGGGCGTCCATATCGATCACTTCAATCGGGGCGGTGCAGGTGGGCGCGGTGCGGCGCGCGCGACCGGTGTCGCCGAACACCCGCGCCTTGGCGCCCGGAAACGCTTCGAGGTCTTGGAATTCGTACTGCCCGGCCTCGCCGCCGAAACCCGACAGGCGGTGCTTGATGTACGTCGCGTAGCTTGGCTTGGACATTTCGCCGTCGCCGATCACGCTCACGCCCGCTTTGACCTGGCGTTCGATCACATAAGCCGTCGCCCGCCCGATCGCGGCGTCCAGCGCCTGCTGATCTATTGCCTCACCGCCTTCGCGGGCAAACATCAGGTCGAGCAGGTAATCGGGGCGGGGCAGGCTGCCGGTGTGGGTGGTCTTGAAGCTCACGCCAACAGGCCCCTCACGAAAGTTCTGCCCGAACCATCGCCGCGCCTTCGGCCATCGCCTTCATCTTTCCGAACGCGACCTCGCGCGGGAGGTACTTGAGCCCGCAATCGGGCGCGACGATGATTCGCGTCGCGTCAACATGCGGCAGCGCCTTGCGAATCCGCGCGGCGACCGTCTCCGGTTCCTCGACCGCATGGGTCGACAAGTCGAGCACGCCGAGGATGATGGTCTTGCCCGGCAGCGTTTCGAGCACCTTGGTGTCGAGATCGGATTGAGCGGTCTCGATCGAGATCTGCTGGACCGCGCTACCCGCCAATTCGGGCAGGAAATTATACCCCTCAGGCCGTTCATGGATCAGGTGTGCGTAGCCAAAGCAAATATGCAGTGCGGTGGTCCCCTTGACTCCCTCGAGCGCAGCTTCGAGCGCTTTCAGGCCGTATTGGCGCGCCTTGTCGGGACGCGCCTGCATATACGGCTCGTCCAGCTGCACGACATCGGCGCCGGCGGCGAACAGATCGATGATCTCGCCCCGCACCGCCTTGCCATAAGCGATCGCGAGGGCTTCGGGATCGCCGTAGTAATCGTCCTGCGCCTGCTGGCTCATCGTGAAAGGCCCGGGCACGGTGATTTTGATCGGCTTGTCGGTGTGCTGCTTCATGAATTGGACGTCGCGCACCTGGACCGCATGGCGGCGGCTGATCGGCCCGGTTACGCGGGGCACCGGGACCGGCTCCCCACTACGGTCGAGCGCGGTGCCGTGGTTGTCCATGTCGACCCCGTCGAGCGCGGTGGCGAAGCGGTTCGAATAGCTCTCCCGCCGCATCTCGCCATCGGTGATCACGTCGAGCCCGGCGCGTTCCTGCTCGTGGATCGCGTAGACGGTGGCGTCATCCCAGGCCTGCTCCAGGTTCTCTTCGGGTATCCGCCACAAGCCCTTCATGCGCGTGCGCGGGGGGAAAATGCCCGCCAGCGCGGCGCGGTCGATCAGCCAGTCGGGCTGGGCATAGGAACCGACTAGCGAAGTCGGCAGCAAGGGCAGGGTCATGGCGGGAAAAATCCTGTTACAAAAAGAATTTCGTCATCCCGCGCAGGCAGGGATCCAGCGCGGCATCGCAGTGCCATTGGGCCCTGGTTCCCGCCTGCGCGGGCATGACGAAGGTGTGCTGACTACGCCGCTTCGTCGTGGCGGTAGGTGTTATTCGAGGTGTGATCCCCGCCCAGCCAGCGCTTGAGTTCGCCATGCGCGTTGGCTTGGCGCTCGGCGTCGCTCGCCACCATGCGCGGATCGTCGTGAGTGAATTCGACCGTCATACCGTTGGGATCGACCGCGTAGATCGACCGGCAATAGCCGTGCTCCAGCACATAGGCGTTGGGATGCGTCAGTCCGGCCTTTTCGATCCGCGCTTCCAGCTCTTTCTGCGTCTCCTTGTCGACCTTGAGCGCCAAGTGGACGAACGGGGTCTGCGGCATGTCGGGGACGAACAGCTTTTCGTCTTCAGGATCGGCGAACTGGAAAAACGCCAACGCCCCGCCGTCGCCGATGCCGAAGAAGCAGTGCACGTACGTCCGGTCCTTGCCCCACAAGTGATCGGTTTCGCACCAGGTGGCGATCAGCGGCAGGCCGAGCATGTCTTCGTAGAACGCCCGCGTCGCCTCCATGTCCTTGGTGACATAGGCGGTGTGGTGCAGCCGGCTTGGCAGCTTGTTGGTCATCGAAACGTCTCCCGGTTGGGCCGACTCTCGACCCGTTGAGCGCAGTCTAGCAAATCAGGGCACGCGGCCAAGTACTTCGGCATTGTCGGCGCCCAATTCGGGCGGCGGGGTTACCGAGCTCTCGATCTCGCCGTCAAATCGCACCGGAAACCGGATCGTGCGGAACGGACCACGCACCCCTTCGCCTTGGCTAACCAGCTTGTGGTGCGCGGCCAGCTCGCCCTCGACCACTTCCTTGCTCGAGTAGACCGGCGAGTGGGGGACTTCGAGCTTCGCCAGTCGCTGTTCCCAATAGGCGCGCGGGTGGCTGGCGAAGATCGGCGCGAGGAAGGCGACGACTTTTTCGTAATTGCGGATGCGCGCCTCGCGGGTCTCGAACTCCGGCCGTTGGAGCATGCCGGGCTGTCCGACCGCCTCGGCGAGGTTGTCCCAGAACTTAGGCGGGCTCGACATGTGGAGCGCAATCCATCCGCCGTCGTGGCATTGGAACACGTAGCTCTGGCTCACATGCGGGCGCGACCATGGGCCCATGATCTCGCCTGCCGACAGGTAATGAGTGAAATCGTCCATGTTGAAGTGGCTCATTGCCTCGAACATGCTG
This sequence comes from Croceibacterium sp., assembly GCA_039927815.1. Taxonomy (GTDB): domain Bacteria; phylum Pseudomonadota; class Alphaproteobacteria; order Sphingomonadales; family Sphingomonadaceae; genus Croceibacterium_A. The sequence continues at coordinate 5,055 of JBDSUJ010000086.1, forward strand.
GTTTCGACGAGCCGCCCCTTGCCGGTCTTCTCGCGCTCGAACAGCGCGGCCATGACCCCGAAGGCAGCGTAAAACCCCGTGATCGCATCGCCGATCGCGGGGCCGACCACGCGCGGGTTGGCCGGGTTGACCAGCAACCGCAGGAAACCGCTGACTGCCTGGCTGACGGTGTCGAACGCCGGGCGGTCCTGCCACGGGCCGTCGTTGCCGAACCCGGTGATGCCGCAATAAATCAGCCGCGGGTTGATGCCCTGCAGCCGCTCGGGCCCGACGCCTAGCCGCTCGGCCACGCCGGGGCGGAAGTTCTGGATGAACACGTCGGCGGTCGCAATCAGTGCATCGAATGCCGCCAGGTCCTCGGGCAGCTTGGTGTTGAGTTCGACCGACTTCTTGTTGCGATTATACGTCTGGTAATGCGGCGAATAGAGATCGCCCTTGAAGGCGCGGAACGGATCGCCGGTCTTCGGCATCTCGACTTTGGTCACCTCGGCGCCGAGATCGGCCAGCAGCACGCCTGCCGCCGGGCCGGTAATGAAGGTGCCCATGTCGAGCACGCGTACGCCTTCTAACGGCCTTGCCATTCGGCTCTCCAAATTCCTCGCAATATCCCTAGCCGTCCTCCTCTCACTTCGTCACCCTGAACTTGTTTCAAGGTCGATCCGACGGTTTACGCGGAGCGATGGATGCTGAACCAAGTTCAGCATGACGAAGGGGGGGAAGCGTGCTTGAAGCGCGCAGCCCTTGAAGGAGAACGAGACATGCGCATCGGCAAGCAGGACGCGCCCTATTCGGCCATCTGCACCTCGGATGCAGAATCGATCACCGTGCGCGGCAAAGACCTGGTTACCGAGCTGATCGGGAAGATCGATTTTTCCAGCTACTTCTGGTTCCTCGTCACCGGCACCGAGCCGAACGCGGAGCAGAGCTTCTTCCTCAACGCGGTGCTGGTGGCGCTGGCCGAACACGGGCTGGTGCCGAGTGTGGTCGCCGCGCGGATGACTTATGCCGCCGCTCCCGAGGCGTTGCAGGGCGCGGTTGCTGCCGGGCTGCTCGGGTGCGGCAGCGTGGTGCTGGGCAGCGCCGAAGTCGCGGGCAAGTTCTACGCCGAATGCGTCGCCGACCAGCGCGCCAGCGGCGACGACCTGCCGACCGTGGCCACGCGCAACATCGTCACGCTGCGCCAGACGACCAAGGCGATCCCCGGTTTCGGCCACCCGCAGCATGCCGAGGGCGACCCGCGCGCCAACCTGCTGCTCCGCCTCGCCGACGAGCGCGGCGTGGCGGGTGAGCACGTGGCGATGATGCGCGCGCTGAAAGCCGCGCTGCCCGAGAGCATCGGCCGCGACCTGCCGATCAACATCAACGCCGCGATTCCCTCGATCATGCTTGACCTCGGGTTTCCGCTCCCGGCGCTCAAAGGCATCGGCCTGCTGTGCCGCACTGCGGGGCTGATCGGGCACCTGACAGAGGAAGCCACGCGGCCGATTGGGTTCATCCTGTCAGGCGCGGCGGCGGCGGCGATCGAGTATGATGGGGCGACTTCGAACTGAAATTCGGTTTAGAGCGGTTTTCGACCGTTATGAATCATTGAGGGATTCCCCCGGTGGGTAATTTCTGATTCAGAATCCGTGCTGGTTAAGGAGGCCGGCATGGATGGGCCAACCTCTTTCGATGGATTTGCGC
>JBDSUJ010000087.1:0-4166 GCA_039927815.1 Croceibacterium sp.
GGCTCAATACGGCGCATCTGCGCCTCGCTCAGCATCCACAACTCGCTCATCGCAGCGCCTCCTCAGCGCCGCCGTTGAATCAGACATTCGCCAGCTTGTGAATCCCTTTAATGGGTCCTGAGCCTAGGAACCTCAAAAGCATCGTTCAAGGAACAAATTAAAAACATCCTGTGGATAATCACACAACGGTTGGGGTTCGCTCAATACCGCCATTCACAGTGCTTTTTGGCAAGTCAGGTCTTTCACACAGCTCTGAGCTATCCGCTCAATCATCATCAACTCGGACAGGGCTGGCGCAGCAGGCCGACTTGGGGTCGCCCCACAGACTGGGGGTCGTCCTCACTCCCCAATCCCATGCATCCGGTACGGCTTGCGCCCCACCGGGGTCGTATCGACCGGCGCCGGCACGGCGTCGGCCAGCTCCAGCCCGGGGAAGGCGGCGATGAAGCGGTGGGCGTCTTCGAGGCGGCGGAAGTAGTAGGCGCAGGCCTGGCGGCCGGCGCTCAGTTCCGCCGGGCCCCAGTTCCACATCTTCGGGCCGAGATGGGCGTGGAGCCAGTCATCGAGCGTGCCGCCCGCCTCAGCCGCGCGCAGGCCGCCGGACGGGACGACGAACTTGACCCGGATCGGGTATTCGCGGTCCGCCGCCGTGTACCAAGCCTTGCTGCGTCCCGCCATGACCCGGCGATGCACAGGCTGTGAGAGTCGGGGCAAGCGGTTTGTTGCTCGTTTGTTCTACGCCCTCAAACGGCGGGCGCGGCGCATCCGCCTCGCTTGCCTTCCTCGCATAAGCTCGGGCGCGCGTTCGCGCTTGCGGTCCGCTGGTCGCGGACCGGACTCGTGTTTGATGGATCCGTCCGCGCGCGCCGCGGGTCACGGCCGGCGCGACGATCGCGCTAGTCCCACTCGTCCTTCAGCGTGTGCACCTTGGGCCCGTCGTCCGGCGCCTCTTCCGCCGGGGCGGGGCCGACCCGGTAGCCCGGTGGCGGCAGGGGGATGGGCGGATCGGCGGCTTCGGCGGCGGCGCGGGTGTGGCGGTCGGCGAAGTGGCGGTAGTTGTTGGCCTTGTCCTCCGCCTCGCACGCGGTGAAGTGGTCGTGGGCGGCGCGGGTCTTGTCGCTCATCATAGCCAGCCAGTTGTCGTGCGCGTTGCGCAGCTTCTCGTGGATCGAATCGTAGGTCGCCTGCTCGTCGGCGTCGGATTGCAGCGCGCTGCCGCGTTCCCATTCCTTGCGCCACTGCTTCTTGAGCCGGGCGAGGCTCTGCTTGTCGACCGCGTTGAGGCCGCGCGCGCCGCCCTCGGTAAAGCGTTTGGGGGCGCGGTTGCGGAGCATGAACATCAGCAAGCGGTCGTTGTACTTGATGCGCGTGCCGACCAGCTTGCCATAGGAGTAGACCGGGACTTCGATGCCGTTGAGCGCGCGTTCCATGGCCGCGTCCTCGAGCTTCTGGACCCCGAGATCGAGTGCGGCCTGCCACGCGGCGCGGAATTCCGCGCCTTCGGCGTGGCGGCGCAGGAGGTAGGCGCCTTCGGGCGTCATCCCCACCGCGTTGGCGGCGGCGCGCACGCTGCCATAGAGCGCGAGCGCCTCGATGAAGCCGCGCTGGCGCGCGGGCGTCCACCCGTCGTGGCGGTTGTGCACGCGCGTGACGGGGGCGAACGCGGGCAGGGTGGTCTTGGGTTTGGGCATTTTGTTTCGGTCCCTCAAACGCCGGGCGGACCGCATCCGCGGCCCTTGGCTGCCTCGCATAAGCTCGGGCGGCCGTTCGGCCTTGCCGGCCCGCTGGTCGCGGACCGGGACTCGCGTCATGCGTTGAAGGGGGGTGTGTAGGAAAATGATTTCGGTCGACGACAGGTCGATCGCAAGCGCGAACGCGCGCCCGAGCTTATGCGAGGAAAGCCTAAGCGGGCGGATGCCCGCGCCGGCGCTTGAGGCTCAACAAACTAGGGCTTGGTCGCTGAAACCAGCGAGTAGTACCCGCCGCCGGTCGCCACCGCCTGCACATCGGTGAACCCCGCGCTTTCGAGAATGGCGCGGAATTCGGGCAGCGAGTATTGCTTGCCGAGCGTGCCGACCAGCATCAGCAGGCTGAAGCTGGCGGCGTGCCACGGGCCGGTCCCGTCGTCGTCCATCAGGATCTCGTTGAGGAAGATGCGCCCGCCGCTGGGCAGCGCGGCGAAGCTCTTGGCCGCGAGCAGCCGGTTGGTCTCGTCCGACCAGTCGTGGAACACGTTGGAGAAGAAGTGAGCGTCGGGCCCGTCGGGGCCGCTCGGCCAGGCCTCGGTGAACATGTTGACCCCGGCGGTGCCGACCCGGCCGCTGACCCCGCCGCGCGCGACGTAGTGGCCGGCCTCGTCGGCCATCGCGGTCAGGTCCATCAGCGTGACTGTGAGCGCGGGGTGGGCCTTGGCGATCTCGATGCCGTAGACGCCCGAGCCGCACCCGACATCCATCAGGTGGCGGACCTGGCCGAACACCGCCTGCGCGGCGGCGCCGCGCGCAGGGGCCTGGCTGTGCGCGTGCATGAAGGCGGCGATGCGGGTGGCGGCTTCGGCGCTCATCGCGCCGCGCTCCCATTCGGGCGCGCCCGAGTTGAAGGAATCGGGGCGCTGGCCGGTCTTGAGCGCTTCCATCAGCTGGGCATGAAACCCGGTCCGCTCGCGCATCGAGGCGAGGAACCCGCCCCAGTAACCTTCCGCCTCGGGGTGCAGCCAGGTGCGCGCCGCAGGCAGCGCGCGCCATTTGCCCTCGCGCTTCTCGATCAACCCAGACGAAGCCAGCGCGGCGAGCACGATCGATAGCGGATGGACCGCGAGCGAGAGCCGGGCGCCAAGTTCCCCGGTGGTCAGCGCGGCATCGCCCAGCGCGCGGAAGATGCCCGCTTCGTCGGCCACGGTGCACACTGGCAGGCGGAACATCGCTTGCCAGGTGTCCCAGATGATCCGGTCGTCGCTCGTCGGCGCCAGCTGTCCCGTCATGCAGTGCTCTCCCGTGTCTATTTTGCGCGAGTGATAGTGCGGCGCGCCGGTTTGACCAGTGGCTTGCGGCGCACTCGGCGGACACGGCCGACGCCGCCATCTTGCGCCCGGTGGGCCGGCGCTGTCACACAACCGTAACGCATCTCGCCCAATCCCGTCGTACACGCTAGGCAAGGCGACCCGAAGACCATGGAAGCCGCTGCCATTACCACTGCCGAACCCGACCTGTCCCCTGCCCTGGCGCGCTATTTCAATCGCGAGCTGAGCTGGCTGGCGTTCAATGCGCGCGTTCTGGCCGAAGCGTGCAATACCCATTACCCGCTGCTCGAGCGGCTGCGCTTCCTGTCGATCTCGGGCAGCAACCTCGACGAATTCATGATGATCCGCGTCGCCGGGCTGGCCGCGCAAGTGCGCAGCGGGGTGCACAACCTGTCGATCGACGGCAAGACCCCCTCGCAACAGCTCGGCGAAATCATCACCGAGGTGCGCAAGCTCGAACAGACCCAGCAGGCGATCCTGACCGAGCTGACGGCCCTGCTCGCCGAACAGGGCCTCCATATCGCCGACTATCGCCGCATCGACGCCGCCGCCGACCTGTGGCTGCAGCAGTATTTCCTCGACCAGGTGCTGCCGGTGATCACCCCGCAGGCAATCGATCCGGCACATCCGTTTCCGTTCGTCGCCAACGGCGGGATCGGCGCGCTGTTCAACCTCGCTCGGGTCGAGGATGGCAGCCGCCTGCTGGAGATGGTGCTGATCCCCGGGGCGCTGCCGCGGTTCGTGCGCATTCCGGGCGAGCGCCCGGTCTATATCGCGGTCGAGCGGGTATTGACGCGCTATGCCTCGCTGCTGTTTCCCGGTTTCACGGTCGAGGGCGACGGGGTGTTCCGGGTCCTGCGCGACAGCGACATCGAGATCGAGGAGGAAGCCGAGGACCTGGTGCGTTATTTCCGCACCGCGATTCAGCGCCGCCGCCGTGGCAAGGTCATTCTGCTCGAACTCGACGAGACGTTCGATCCCGCCGCCGAAGCGCTGCTGCGCGAAAAGCTCGGGCTCGAGCAGGCGAGCGTGACCAAGACGCTCGGCATGCTCGGGATCGTCGGACTGGCCGAAGTGGTCGCCGAGGATCGCCCCGACCTCAAGTTCGCGCCGTATTCGCCGCGCTATCCGGAGCGCATTCTCGAAC
>JBDSUJ010000088.1:0-6778 GCA_039927815.1 Croceibacterium sp.
ACCTGAAACACCGACTTCGCCAGGTCGATGCCAATCACTGCAATCGCTTCCATCGTGCTCTCCTCTCCACATTGACCAGCAAATCTGCCGGTCGAATGGAGCGCCGTCCACGACATCAATTGCGGACGTTCGCCTTTTTGTGCCAGATTTAACCCTATGACGATTGTCCCACAGACGCCTGTTGAGGACGCTTGGCTAGCGTTGGTCCGAATTTGATCGTCGAGCTTGAAAAGCTATGCGTCGAGGAATTGATGTTACTCGATGCCGCCTATGGAATGCCGGAGTATTTCGTCCACTCACGGCTCGACGACGTCGTCGAAGAAATTTCTTTCGAATATGGATTTGACGGGTTCCCGACCCATGAGCAGAATTTGCAATATTTTGCGACGTTGGAGAAACTCGCGGATAATTATAGACGTGCCGTCGGGTATCGACGCAATACGAGCATGATCGGCGATCGCCTACGCCTAAACAAACGAAGTCATAACCTGCTAATTCTACTGGCTGGTCAGTGCAGCGAGAAATTAGCTAATTCTGGTGGTTGGCTCGGTGATCATGGCATGAGCGCGCCCGAGCACGCTTTCTTTCAGCTTGCGTCTTATGGGCTGCTGAGACCGGCACCTGGCGGTGGCTTCTGGACATCGGAGGGAGAGAAGGCTGCGAACTTTGCTTTGAGTGATCAATTTGCGCCGCTCAAAGACTTCACATTCGCTGACCTACTATGAATACGGCTATCCAGTTCTCAACGCCCTTCGCTAAAGTCCGCTTTCCACCCAAAGCGGACATCAGCCGCGGCCCATTGTTCCTTTCGCGCCGATGAGGTCGGCGCGCCCAATCGCTCGTTCAGGCCGCGAGCTGGAACGGTTCGATCTCGCCCGACAGGTACTGCATCTTGGCCTTGGCGCGGCTGAGCTTGCCCGAGCTGGTGCGCGGCAGCGTCCGTGGCGGGACCAGTTCGACCACGCAATTCATGCCGGTGATCGAACGCACCTTGTCGCGGATCGCGTCGCGCAGGCGGAGGCGTTCGTCGGGGTCGGACACGCGGCAGTGCACCAGCACTGCGGGCGTTTCCTCGCCGTTCTCCATCTCGATCGAAAACGCCGCGACGTCGCCGTGATTGAAGCCCGGCAATTGCTCAACCGCCCACTCAATGTCCTGCGGCCAGTGGTTCTTGCCGTTGATGATAATCATGTCCTTCGCCCGGCCGACGATGAACAGATAGCCGTTGGCGGTGTAACCCATGTCGCCGGTGTCGAGCCACCCCTCGATCAGGCAGTCATTGGTCGCTTCGGGATTACGAAAGTACGAGTGCATCACGCTCGGGCCGCGGCACCATACCTTGCCGATCTGGTGGTCCTTGCGCGGTGTGCCGGTCTCGCCGCGGATTTCGACTTCCATGTCGGGCAGCGGCTTACCGCAATTGACGATCGCGCGGTAGCGCGCGGGCCGCGACAAGTCGCGCGGCATGCCCGACAGGCGCTCCTCCTCGACCAGCTCGACCCGGATGCCCTCGCCCGGCGGCATCACGGTGACCGCCAGTGTCGCCTCGGCAAGGCCATAGCTGGGCGTGAACGCGCTCGCCTTGAAGCCCGCTTCGGCGAACGCATTGACGAAGTTCTGCATCACGTCGGGGCGGATCATGTCGGCGCCGTTGCCCGCCAGCCGCCAGCGAGACAGGTCGAACCGCTCGGATACGCTCGACTGGCTGGAGATACGCCGCGCGCAAATGTCGTAACCGAACGTCGGTGAATAGCTGAGCGAGTTGCCCGGGTTGCGGCTGATCAGGTCGAGCCACGCGAGCGGGCGGCGCGCGAAGTGCTCGGTCTTGAGGTAATCGACCGACAACTGGTTGGCGATCAGCGACAGGAAGCAGCCGACCAGCCCCATGTCGTGGTACCACGGCAGCCAGCTGATCCCGCGGTCGCCTTCGCCCAGGTTCATCGTCTCGGCATGGCCGTAAAGGTTATGCAGCAGCGCCTTGTGCGTGACCGCGACCCCGGTCGGGAAGCGGGTCGATCCGCTCGAGTACTGCAAGTAACAGATGTCGTCGGCAGAAGCTTCGGGCAGATCGACAACGGCCGCATCCTGAGCCGCGAACGATTCCCAGTCGAGGCCCCGGCAGCCGTGACGCTCCGCCGCCGCCCCGGCCATCTCGGCGATCTCCGCGGGATACAGCAGCAGCTTGGGATCCGCGCTGTGCAACTGCACGCCCAGCTGCTCGATATAATTGTCGCGGCCGCCGAACGTGGTCGGCAGCGGCAGCGGCACCGGCCACGCGCCGGCCAGCACGGCGCCGCAGAACAGCGCCGCGAATTCCGGGCTGGTTTCGGCAATTATCGCCACGCGGTCGCCCTTCGCCACGCCCGCTGCAATCAGCCGGCAAGCCATGCCCTGCGCATCGAGGCGCAGCTCGCGGTATGGATAGGGGCGTTCCAGATTACCGCGCGCATCGTAGAAATTGAGACCCTTGGCGCTGCGCGCGGCATAGTCGATCGCTTCGGTCAGCGTCGCAAAGTCCGCGCGGCGGCGCGGCAGGGGGCAATCGTTCGGCGTCGGCGTCAGTTCGGTCATGCTAATGGGGCAACCCGTTCAAGTGCAGGCGCAAACCGCGCACAGTCGCATCTCGTTCCCGGAACCGACCCCTGCTCCGGCAACAAGCTTTTCCCATTTGGCAACTAGTGTGGCACGAATAAGGCGATGGACCAGCGCGTCAACCGTCGCGAGCGGACCCAACGCGTCCCGCGCCCGCTCGATGCGGCCGGTTTGCGGGACCTGGCGCTGGCCTACGTCGCGCGGTTCGCGACCAGCGCCGCCAAGCTGGAGCGCTATCTGGTCCGCAAGGTGCGCGAACGCGGGTGGGACGGCGACGTATCCGCCGATCCTGGCGCGATCGCGCTGCATCTGGTCGAACTCGGCTATGTCGACGACGAGGCTTATGCCGCCGCCAAGTCGGGCAGCTTGCTGCGGCGCGGGTATGGCGGGCGGCGGATCGGGCAAGCGCTCGCGCAAGCCGGTATTGCCGCGGAAACACGCGCGGCGGTCCAGCCCGGCGAAAGCGCCGCCCGCCAAGCCGTGCTCGCTTACGCCCGCAAGCGCCGGCTCGGGCCGTTCGGGGCGCCGGTTGCCGATCGCGCCCAGCGCGAAAAGCAGATCGCCGCCCTGTTGCGCGCCGGCCACCGGCTCGACAGCGCGCGCGAAATCGTCGATGCGGCTGATATTGCTGCGGCCGAGAGTTGGGCCGCCGAACCCGTTGATGAAAGCTGACCCGATGCGCGCCTGGCTCGTTCCGCTGTTCCTGCTGATAGCGGCGTGCTCGCCGCAAACGGCTCAGCCGTCCCCGGCCCCGGCGGTCGCGCGGCAGGACGTGCATCCGACATCGGGGCTGGCCGTCATCCCCCTAACGATCACGCCGGTCACCGGAACCCCGCACCGGTTTCGCGTCGAAGTGGCGCAGACCCCGGAACAACAGGAGCATGGGCTGATGTTCCGCACTGCCATGGGTGCCGACGAGGGAATGATCTTTCCCTACGATCCGCCGCAAGTAGTGGGTTTCTGGATGAAGAACACGGTCATCCCGCTCGACATCGTGTTCATCGATTCGCAGCATCGGGTGATCAACGTCGCGGCCAACGCGGTCCCGTATTCGGAAACCACGCTGCCATCGCAGGCACCGGCGGCCGCCGTGCTCGAACTCAACGGCGGCCGGGCCCGCCAGCTAGGGGTCGTGGCGGGAACTCGCATCGACTGGTGAGGGCGCGCTTGCACCGTCACCCGGCTAGCGGCTAACGCGAGCCGCATGGGATTCCTCTCCAAGCTGTTCACCTGGTGGGACGGGGCCACGATCGGCACCGCTGTGTTCAGCTCGCTTAACGGCGAGCGGGTCGGCACCGACGCGCAAGGCAACGCCTACTTCCGGTCGAAGAAAAAGTCCGGCGCCAAAGACTCGGGAGCCCGCGAACGGCGCTGGGTGATCTACAGCGGCGCCAACGATGCCAGCCGCGTGCCGCCCGAATGGCACGGCTGGCTGCACGGCTCGTATGACATCCTGCCCGAAAGCCATTTGCCCCCAGCCAGGATCTGGGAAACCGAGCACACCCCCAATGTCACCGGAACCGCGGCGGCCTACCGCCCGCAAGGCACGCTCGAGCGGGGCGGGCAGCGGGCGCGCGCAACCGGCGATTACGAAGCGTGGACGCCCGACGCGTGAGCCGCGCCGCCGCTCTGGGCGCGGCTGTCATGCTGCTCGCCGCGTGCACGCGCAACGCGCCCGAGCCCGAGGCTGAAAGCACCGAGGTGCCCGCCGACATCGCCCGCCAGAACGCGCCGCCGGCTCAGGCCGCGGCCGGTCTAGGCACCCCGATGGCCGAGCGAGTGGCGACAATCGGCGTGCTCAACAAGCGCAACAACATCAGCCGCGATCTCACGATGAAGCCGGGCGAGGCGCGTCGCGCCGGCGATGTCGTGGTCCGGCTGTCCGCCTGCGAACGGACCCCGCCGTGGGAACAGCCGCCCGAAACCGGCGCGTTCGCGCAAGTCCTGGTGCTGGAACGGCCCGACGCCGATTCGGCGCCTGAGTGGCGGCGGGTGTTTTCTGGCTGGCTGTTCAAGAATTCTCCCAGCCTCAACGTCGTCGAACACCCGATCTACGATGTATGGGTCAAAGACTGCGCGATGACCTTCCCGGGCGAGGAAGCGGCCGCCGCCGCATCGGCGAGCAGCGCGGCAAAGGCCCCGGGCAAGTCGCCCGCCACGCCGGCGACCGCGGCTGCGCCATCCCCTACGCCAGCTGCATCGCCCACCCCGGCCGCGACCGCCTCGCCGAGCAATTGAAGGTAGCGTTCGCGCGGGATTTCGACCGCGCCGAGCGACACCAGGTGGCCGGTCACGAACTGGCAATCGCTGACCATGAACCGCGCCCGCTTCAGCGCCGCCACCAGGTACGCGAGCGCGACTTTCGACGCGTCGGCGCGGCGGCTGAACATGCTTTCGCCGCAGAACACCCGTTCGAACGCCACGCCGTACAGCCCGCCGACCAGCTCGTCGCCTTGCCAGCATTCGATCGAATGGGCGTGACCGGCCATATGCAGCGCGCGATAGCTGGCGGCGATCCGGCGGCTGATCCAAGTCTTGGGATGTCCCGGCCGCGGCGCCGCGCAGGCATCGATAACCGCGCCAAAATCCGCGTTGCAGGTAACCCGGAAGGTGCCTCGCCGCAGCGTTCTGGCCAGCGAGCGCGAGCAATGGAACTGCGCCAGCGGCAGGATCGCGCGCTGGCGCGGCTCGACCCAGTAGATCTCCTCGTCCTCGCGGTCGTCGGCCATCGGGAAGATGCCGCTGCGATAGGCCAGCAGCAGCAAGTCGGGCGGGATGAGCTGCACCGGGGCATGCATGACGCCGGGGACCATGCGCCCGCGTGCATCGCTTGCCAACCTCGGGCGCTCCCGATAGAGGCCGCCGCGCCCGCAGGAGTGTAGCTCAGTTGGTAGAGCATCGGTCTCCAAAACCGAGGGTCATGGGTTCGAGTCCCCTCACTCCTGCCAGGCTTTTCAACGGTTTAGGTCAGCTTTGCCGCCTTGCAGAGGAATGGCTGATGACACGGATAAGCACCGGTTAAGCACGAGAAGTTGTTTCGGCGGGTTGGAGCTGGCCCAACCGCTCTGCCACTTTCCGCCACATCGCCACACCATCCGGTGCGCCGGCCAGCACCAGCGGGTCAATCTGCGCTTCGATGTAGCCCGGACCATCAGCGCCGTGATGTTTTTCGACCCAAAGGGCCATTGCCCACAGCTCCTGATCGCGAGTCAACGCTCCCGCGCCTCGCGCTGGATCAGGCGGATTACGCGTCCGCGCTCAGCCAGTGCCTCGGGAGTCACTCGCACCCCACCCCATCGCCATCGCGATCAAGATGCCTGCCGTAACCAGGATCGCCTCGCCTTACTGGAGCTGCGCCCGCGTTTCGAGCCGCAGTGCAGTTCGCAAAGACCCCTGTGTCAGGCCTTCTCTGCGGCCCCTGTTCGCTGTTTCCACCGTGACAATGGCGTGTTCCCGCCTTGCGGTCGTTATGGCAGCCATCAGCAGCGAACCCCCCGGGATGTGCGAAGGCAGGGACAGCGAGAACTAGACTTGCGCCGATCGCTAGAAGCACTGCCGTCAGAAGCGCCCAGAACTCCATGTAGATACCCCAGTGGCGCTCGTCAGGCTTTTCCCAGTCCCTCATCGCTCACCCCTTTGAGTCGCCCTGAGCATATCATGCAGTGTCCAGCGAGCTAACCGGGGATTTGCCAGCCGCGAACCTGTCTGGCAGCTAGCCACCATGAGCCTAATTCTAGCCTCTGCCCTGCTGATCGTTCCTTCAGGCCAGACTTTCGCCTGTACCCCGACGGCGGTTTGGGATGGTGACGGGCCAGTGTGGTGCGCCGAAGGTCCGCGCATCAGGATCGCAGGCATTGCAGCGCGCGAGATAGGCGGCTCATGCCGCAACAATCAGCCGTGTCCTGATGCTACCGCAGAGCAGGCGCGTGACGCGCTGGTTAATCTTGTGGGCGAGCGTGCAGGTGTGGGGCGCGAGGGCCATGTACTTGTGCGCGGACCGACCATGCAGTGCATCTCGACAGGCAACGCAGGCGGTAGTCGCACGGCCGCTTGGTGCGTCTCGCCTCGATCAGGCGACCTGTCCTGCGCCATGATAACAACCGGGACCGTCCTGCGTTGGCAGCGGTATTGGGGGAATCATCGTTGCGCCTAAGCGGGCCCACAAGAATGGTGCTGGGCGGGTTTG
>JBDSUJ010000089.1:0-7738 GCA_039927815.1 Croceibacterium sp.
GAATGCGCCGAGATCGGTACTGCCGGTCATCGTCAACGACTGGCCGTGGACGCGGAAGGCGGTTGTGGTTTCGCCGCGAACCACCACCGAGCCGAGCGCCAGAGCTGATTGACACTATTCGGTATTCAGCCGCTCGCGCATTTCCTTGCCCGGCTTGAAATAGGGCACGCGCTTGGCCGGCACGGTAACGGGATCGCCGGTACGCGGGTTGCGCCCCGTCCGGCCATCGCGTTGGCGAGTCGAGAATGTGCCGAAGCCCCGCAGCTCGATCCGGCCGCCTTCGGCAAGACGGGCGGCAATCTCATCGAAGAATACCTCGACTACCTGCTCGATTTCCTCGGGCCGCAGTTCGGGATTATCGGCGGCGAGCGTTTCAAGCAGCTCGGATCTGATCATCGGTGTTCCCCTACGGACTGTGTGCGATGCGCGCTGCCCGCCCTTGTTAATTGTGGGCGCGGGCATTGCTGCCTGGTTCACCCCACCGACGACCCCCACGCCAATGTGGCAGAGTGGAGTTTGCCGCGCAATCCGACTGTTTGACAAAAATTGGTCAAAACGGCCCCAGACGCCTACGCGTCGTCAAGCAGGTCCGCCGCCGACAAACCAAGACGTTCCAACCGCGAGCGGATAACGGGCCATTCATGGTCGAGGAATTGCGCGCGTTCGCTGGAGCGGATCTGGTCGGCAGCGCCTTCCCGCACAAACATGCCGACGCCGCGTTGCACGCGGATCAGTCCGTCTGCCTGGAACTGCTGGTACGCCTTGGCCACCGTGAGCGGATTGGCGCCCTGCTCGACCGCGAACGCCCGCACCGAAGGCAACATGTCGCCATCGCGGTAGCGCCCATCGATGATTGCCGCAGCGATCATTTCGCGCAGGCGGATGTAGACGGGACGGCTGTCGGGCATCGGTGATGTGGTGCCATAATACAGCGCGGCACGCAAGCTCGCTGCGCTGCCGAGGACGGTTTCCACGGAAACGAAATGCGGCTTCCCTTGCCCGAAACATCCGCTAGGCTTGCCCGACGCGCCGCGCGGCACGCGACAAGGCACTGGAGACCTGCTGAATGAAGGACGTGGCCCTGTGGAACGAAGGCGACTGGATCGCGGCGATCGCGGCCATCGCGCTGTTCGCCATCCTTGCCATCGGCGGCATGATTGCGGTCCGCAAAAGCGAAGACGTCGTCGGTCATCCGCGCGGTCTGTTCGTACTGTTCTACGCCGAGATGTGGGAGCGTTTCTCGTACTACGGCATGCGCGCGCTGCTGGTGCTCTATCTGACCAAGCACTGGCTGTTCGATGACGGCAAGGCCAACCTGATCTACGGCGCTTACGGCGCGCTTGTGTACATCACCCCGGTTCTCGGCGGGATCATCGCCGACCGCTGGCTGGGCCAGCGCAAAGCCGTGCTGTTCGGCGGCATCCTGCTCGCGGCGGGCCACGGCCTGATGGCGGTGGAAGGCGGCGGCGGCCAGGCCGACCCGACGATCAACGTGTTCTGGCTGGCGCTGGCGTTCATCATAGTCGGCTCGGGATTTCTCAAGGCCAACATCTCGGTCATTGTCGGCCAGCTGTATAAGATGTCCGATGTCCGGCGCGATGCGGCCTACACCATTTTTTACATGGGCGTGAATGTCGGCGCGGCGCTGGGCACGATCCTGGTGGGCTACCTCGGCGAGACGATCGGCTGGGCCTATGGCTTTGGCCTGGCCGGCATCGGCATGGTCATCGGGCTGATCATCTTCGTTCTCGGCAAATCTTCGCTGCGCGGCCGGGGTGAGGCGCCCGCCCCGCTAGGGAGCCGGGAATGGCTGTTCTATGGGGTCGGGCTGGCCGCGGTGGCGGTGATCTGGGCACTGATCCAGTATCAGGGCGTGATCCAGAACCTGCTGATCGTGACGGGCGCGGCGATGCTGGGGTACACGCTCTACGAAGCCTTCAAGCTGCCCAAGGAACCGCGCGAACGGATGTTCGCGATGCTGTTCCTGATCGCGCTTAATCCGGTGTTCTGGGGCTTGTTCGAACAGGCCGGCGGATCGCTCAACCTCTACACTGACAGGTTCGTCGACAAGGGCGGCGTGCCGACCAGCCTGTTCCAGTCGATCAATCCGATCTACATTGTGCTGCTCGCGCCGATTTTCGCCGCGCTGTGGCAGTGGCTCGGGCGCAAGGGGCTGGAACCTTCCGCCCCGGCCAAGTTCGGTCTGGCGCTGACCCAGGTCGGTCTCGGCTTCCTGCTGTTCGTGTGGGGCGCGCAAACCGTCGGGCCGGCGGTGATGACCCCGGTCATCTTCGTGTTCCTGATCTACCTGCTCCACACGACCGGCGAATTGTGCCTGTCCCCCGTCGGGCTGTCCGCCATGGCGCGACTGTCGCCGGCCGGCCTCGGCAGCTTCGTGATGGGCGCGTGGTTCTACATGTCCGCAGTCGGCAACTTCATCGCCGGCAAGATTGGCGAGGCGACCGGCGGCGAAGGCGGCGAGATGAGCAAGGAGCTGACGCTGGCGATTTATTCGAAGATCGGCTGGATCACGATTGCCATCAGCGTGGTCGTGCTGGCGCTCAGCCCGATCGTTAAGCGCTGGATGCACCTCGATACGCTGCACGACGGGGGTGACGATCTCGCTGGCGGGAGCGAGGCGGGCGAGCCGCAGATTGCCGGCTTCCACCCGGCGACCACGTGAGGGCGCGCCGTTACGTGTGGCCGGTCGCATTGGCGGCAGCGGCGGTCGCGCTGGCCGCTGCGGCGCAGGACCGGTCCCCGCAACACGATACCGCGTGGCACAACAGGCAGGCGCTGGCCCTGGCCAGCCGCCAGGCCCGCGACGGGTGGAGCTACCTGCCGGGCGGCGTCCTTTGGCGCCGCGTGGCAGGCCCCGGCACCGGCGCGCGGCCTACCGTCAACGATACGGTGACGGTCAACTATGCCGGCACGTTCATCGATGGCGAGACGTTCGACAGCTCTTTCGACCGCAAGGAACCGGCGACCTTCCCGCTGCGCGGCTTGATCCCGGCATGGCAGGAAGCGATCCCGCAAATGGGCATAGGCGATACCATCGAGCTCGCCGCCCCTGCCGCGCTCGCCTATGGACCTGAAGGGCGTGGCCCTATCCCCGGCGGCGCGACGCTTTTGTTCAAGATCGAGCTGCTGGCGATCCCGGCGCATTAGGCAGTCAGACACCTGAGCGTTCGGTCGCCAGCCCAAGCTGCAACCAGCGGGCAAAATTGCCTGCAGTAAGCTCCGAGTTTGCCGGCCAGTCTGGCCAGTCCTGTCAACGCAGGCCGCGCGCTTTGGCGAAAGCTGGAAGCCAGTCCATTGTCACGTCGTCGTCGTCGATCCGCGCCTCACGAATCAGGTGGTCATCTGCATGGGGCGTTAGCGGAGTGTAGTAAGGCAGCGCCTCGTTCCATAGCCACTCGGCGACATCCTTATCGACGTCTGTCTGCAGCATCGCGACGAATTCATCGTGAGTCGGATTGGAGGCCCCACGCCATTACGATCGTAAAACAGGCAGCCATCCAAACGCTTACGAGAAGCCATTCGGGAGTACCGAGCGCCTTGCCCATATCGGCCTAAGCCCGCGCTTCTTCGACCCCCGCGCTGTTGTGGCGCAGGGCGCTGAGCACGGTTTCGACGATGTGGGGCGCGTTGAGGCGGGCCTCGTCGTATTGCTTGTCGGGCGCTTCCTGGTCCTGGAACGTATCGGGCAGGCGCATGGTGCGGATTTTGAGCCCGGCATCGATCAACCCTTCGTCGCTCGCCAGCGTCAAGACATGCGCACCAAGCCCGCCGATCGATCCTTCCTCGATGGTCACGACCACTTCGTGAGTCGCCAGCAGCTTGCGGATCAACTCTGAATCGAGCGGCTTGGCAAAGCGCATGTCGGCGACCGTGGTCGAGAGCCCCTTGGCGTCGAGCTGGTCGGCCGCCTTCCGTGCTTCGGCCAACCGCGTTCCGAGCGACAGCAGCGCCACTTTGCTGCCGTGGCGAACCACGCGGCCTTTGCCGATCTTGAGCCGCTCGGGTATCTCGGGCAGCGCCACGCCGACCCCATTACCGCGCGGATAGCGGAACGCGATCGGGCCGCTGTCGTGCATCGCGGCGGTGTGGACCATGTGGACCAGCTCGGCTTCGTCGGCCGCGGCCATGACCACGAAGTTGGGCAGCGTTGCCAGATACGTCACGTCGAAGCTGCCCGCGTGAGTCGCGCCATCGGCCCCGACGAGACCGGCACGGTCGATCGCGAAGCGGACCGGCAGGTTTTGGATCGCGACATCGTGGACGACCTGGTCGTAGGCGCGCTGGAGGAAGGTCGAGTAAATCGCGCAGAACGGCCGCATCCCCTGGGCCGCGAGCCCGGCGGCGAACGTGACCGCGTGCTGCTCGGCGATTCCGACATCGAACGCCCGCTCGGGATAAGTGTCGGCGAACTTATCGAGCCCGGTGCCGCTCGGCATGGCCGCGGTGATGGCACAGATGGTTTGGTCCCGCGCGGCTTCCGCCAGCAGCGCCGTGGCGAACACCCCGGTGTAGCTGGGCGGTCCCGACGCGCTCTTGGCCTGTTCGCCGGTGATGACATCGAACTTCTGCACGCCGTGATATTTGTCGGAAGCGTTTTCGGCCGGCGCGTAGCCCTTGCCCTTCTGGGTGATGACGTGGACCAGGATCGGCCCGTCCTCCGCGTCGCGGACGTTCTCGAGCACCGGGACCAGCTGGTCGAGGTTATGCCCGTCGACCGGACCGACGTAATAGAATCCCAACTCTTCGAACAGCGTGCCGCCCATCGCCATGCCGCGGGCGAATTCCTCGGCCTTCTGCGCCGCGTCGTGGGCGCGGCGCGACAGCCGCCGAATGGCCTTCTTGGCGAAATGCCTGAGTCCCAGGTAATTGGGCGATGACACCAGCCGCGCCAGATAAGCGCTCAGCCCTCCGACGGGAGGTGCAATCGACATGTCGTTGTCGTTGAGGATCACCACTAGCCGGTTGCCCGCCTGGGCGGCGTTGTTCATCGCCTCGTAGGCCATGCCCGCGCTCATCGCGCCGTCGCCGATGACCGCGATCGCCTTACCCGGCGTGTTTGCCAGCTTGTTGGCGACCGCGAACCCGAGCGCAGCCGAGATCGAGGTCGAGGAATGCGCCGCGCCGAACGGATCGTAGGCGCTCTCGCTCCGCTTGGTAAAGCCGCTGAGGCCGCCCGGCTGACGCAAGGTGCGGATCCGGTCGCGCCGGCCGGTCAGGATCTTGTGCGGGTAGGCCTGGTGACCCACATCCCACACCAGCCGATCGACCGGGGTGTCGAACACATAGTGCAGCGCCACCGTCAACTCGACCACACCGAGGCCAGAGCCGAGGTGCCCGCCGGTGGTGCCGACCGCGCTGATCATTTCGTGACGAAGCTCGTCAGCCAGCTGGCGCAGTTGCGCCGGCGCGAGCTGACGCAGTTCGGACGGGGTAGCGACGGTGTCGAGCAGCGGCGTATGGGGCGGCGTAGTCACACCGGCCGCTTACACCGCTGTGACAGGCCTGTCGATGAAGCCGAAGTGAGGTATCGCTGAGGAATTCGTGAGCGATATCTTGCGGCTAGACGGCCTGAGAGCGCCCATTGGCCCCCAGGACCGCGTCGAGCACGCGGGGAAAGCGTGCGTCTACTTCCGCGCGTCGCAGGCGGTTGAGCACCTGCACGCCGTGCTTGCGCGATTCGATCAGGCCGGCGCCGCGCAGAATGGTGAAGTGGTTGGACAAGGTCGCGCGCGGTATTTCGCACGCGGCGGCGCCGCCACAGGCGAGGTCTTCGCCCCCCGCCCGGCCATGGTCGTCGAGCCGCCGGACGATTTCCAGTCGCGCCGGGTCCGCCAGCGCGTGGAGCAAGGTCGCCAACTGAACTTCGTCCAGCCGAGGGTGGGTGAAGCGTGCCATCGCCGCCAATATAGTCCGAGCTTGGGTTAGTTCAATTTTTCCTTTGTTCGGAAACATTGAACTAATGTGCGTCGATCTCCAGTTTGTCGTCGACCGCTGATCCGGCGGCATCGATCAGGAGTTTTCCCATGACCATCCCACTCGCCAATCAGACCGCCCTCGTGACCGGGGCCTCACGCGGGATCGGGCGCGCGATCGCCCGCCGCCTCGCCGCCGACGGTGCGCACGTGCTTGTCCACTATGGCCGGGCGCAGGCCGAAGCCGATAGCCTGGTGGCCGAAATCGCCGCCGCCGGGGGCAGCGCCGAAGCGGTCGGCGCCGATCTGACAAGCGCCGAGGGGGCCGCTTCACTAGTCGAGTGTACGACCGGCGCCCTGGGCAACCGCAAGCTCGATGTGCTGGTCAATAATGCCGGTATTGCGGAGTTTGCGTCGTTCGCGGACACGACCGGCGATATCATCGACCGGCATTTGGCGGTGAACGTGCGCGCGCCGTTTCTGATCACCAGCGGTTTGCTGGGCACCTTGGCCGACGATGCACGCGTGATCTTCACCAGCTCGGTTGTCGCGCGGACCGCATTCGAGGGCGCTCCCGCTTATGCGCTGACGAAAGGCGCGCTCAACACGCTCGCACGCGATTTTGCCGCCACGCTCGGGCCGCGCGGCATTCGCGTCAACGTCGTATCGCCCGGCGCCATTCAGACCGACATGGCCGATTCGCTCGGCATCTTCGCCACCGAGGAAAGCCGCGCTGGAATACTTTCCATGCAAGTTCTCAAGCGGTTGGGCACACCGGACGACATCGCGGGCGTGGTCGCGTTCCTGGCCGGTCCCGACAGCCAATGGGTTACCGGTCAGGTTATCGAGGCCTCGGGCGGCTCGCGCCTCTAACTAGCCGCGCAGTCCTCGCATAATCCGCGCAGTTCGACCACCGGGCGCACGTCGGCAAAACCGGCGCTGCGCCCGGCCGAACGCAGCGCGCCGGTCAGCTTGTCGTCGTCGAGGTGCGTCGCGGTGCCGCAATCGTCGCAAATCAAAAAGATGCAGTCGTGCCGGCAGCCGGGATGAGAATTGGCCAGATAGGCGTTGGCGCTCTCGATCCGGTTGGCAAGGTTGGTCCGCACGAACAGGTCGAGGATGCGATAGACGCTGTTCGCCGCGACCCGCTTGCCGCGCCGGGTGCCGACCGCTTCAGCGATATCATACGCTGACGCGGGCCGCTCGTAATCGGCCAGCGCGCCGAACACATCAGCGCGCATCTGAGTCCACTGCTCGCCGGCCTGGACCAGCACTGCTTGCGCCTCGCTGACCAGCTTGTCGCCCGAATGTTCGTGATGATTATGCCCGCCCATCCCGCGAACATAGGCGCCGCCGGATCAACTCACAATCGCACCGCTGAACTCAGCCGGTCTGGAATGCCGGGCTGTAAAGTGCCGGAAACATCGCCTTGAGCGCCGTCACCTTGGGCGCGTCCCACCGCAGGATGTACCCGTGGGTCGGGTTCTTCTTCATGAAGTCCTGGTGATAGCCTTCGGCAGGGTAGAACGTGCCGGGAGCTTCGATCTGGGTCACGATCGGCTGCTTCCACACGCCGCTCGACTTCATCTGCGCCAGATAAGCCGCGGCGACCGCGTTCTGCTCGGCCGACAGCGGAGACAGCGCGGCGCGGTACTGGGTGCCCTCGTCCGGCCCCTGGCGGTTCTTGAGCGTCGGATCGGCGCCGACGGCAAAAAATACCCTCAGCAGCTGATCGTACCGCACGACCGCGGGATCATAGACCACCTTTACCGCTTCCGCGTGGCCGGTGTCGCCGCTCGAAACCT
>JBDSUJ010000090.1:0-65758 GCA_039927815.1 Croceibacterium sp.
GCGCGTCAGTACCGGGTCGCTCAGCACCGCTTTGTTGGCAAGCAGCACTTCGAGCTGCCTGTAGCCGCGCCGCTCGGTCAGCGCGATTACCCGGCACAGGCGCTCGAACAAGTCGTCTCGCTCGACCACTGCCTGCGTATCGAGACGGTCGATCGAACGCCCGAACATGATCTCGATGAAGCGGTCGATGTGGCCAAACTTGCGATCGAGTTCGAGCGGCATGGTTCCGCGCAGCTCGAACCAGCGCCGGAACATCACGTAGTGGTTGCGTTCGTCGACACGGTGCTGCTCAATCGCTCCGATCAGTTCGTGATCGTCGGGCGAACGGACGCGGACCGCCTCGAGTACCCGGTCGATCGCCGTGTAGCCGCGGTGTTCATTGTAGATGTAAATCGACGCGAGCAGGTCGAGGTAGCGAAGGCGGAACCAGTCCACCATGTTGCGAACCTTTCTAACGGGGGATCAGCCCGCCATCGCCGGAGCCGTAAGAGGAAAGAACGGAATGGCCACGCGAAACATTGCACCATCGTCCTGAATGAACGAGTAATGCCCTTCCATCGATCCCGTCCGCGTGGTCAATTCGCATCCCGACACGTAATCGTGCCTCTGCCCGGGCGCGAGGATTGGACTTTCCCCAACCACCCCGTCCCCATCGACCAGGCTAATGCCCCCGCGCGCATCGGTGATCCGCCAGTGGCGCGTCCGCAACTGGACAGTGTCGTCGCGGTGGTTTTCGATGCGGATATGATAAACCCAGAACCACCGCCCCGCTTCGATCCGCGACTGTTCGAGCATGAAATTCGCCGCCACGCGCACTGTCACCCCGGCGGTGAGCGCGGCATGCTGGAATAAGCTCGCGAGAACATCTTGCATCAAGGCTGTGCTAACCCTTTGTCGGGCCGGAGCAAAGGCCCCGTGGCGGCTAGAGGCCGGCCCGCGCCAACGCCTGGTCGAGATCGTCGATCAGGTCCAGCGGATCCTCGAGCCCGACATTGAGCCGCAGCATACCCTCGCCGATGCCCATCGCCGCGCGCGCATCGGCGCCCATGTTGGCGTGGGTGGTGCTGGCCGGATGGCACATCAGCGATTTGGAATCGCCGATATTGTTGGAGATGTCGATCAATTGCAGCGCGTCGAGCACGGCATGGGCCTGGGCCCGGCCACCATCGAGCACGAAGCTGAAGATCGGGCCCGCGGCGTCCATCTGGCTCATCGCCAGGTTATGCTGGGGATGGCTCGGGAGGCCGGGATGAAGCATCTTCGGCACCCGGCCCTCGACGAAGCGTCCCACCGCCATAGCATTCTCGCTCTGCTTGAACGCCCGCAAGCTGAGCGTCTCGAGACCCTTCAGGACCACCCAGGCATTGAAAGGAGACAGGTTCGGCCCGGTATTGCGCTGAAACGGCAGCAGCACGTTCTCGATCCATTCGCGGCTCGCACAAACCGCCCCGGCCAGGACGCGGCCCTGCCCCTCCATCAGCTTGGTCGCCGAATAGGCCACCACATCGGCCCCGAATTCGAGCGGGCGCTGAAGTGCCGCGGTGGCAAACGCGTTATCGACCACGCTGATGATGCCGCGCGCCCGCGCCAGCCCGCAGATGAAGCCGAGATCGGCAATGTCCATCGTGGGGTTGGCCGGAGTCTCGAAGAACAGCACCCGGGTATTGGGGCGGATCGCAGCTTCCCAGGCGGCGTTGTCGCCGATGTCGACCACGGTCGTCTCGATCCCGAACCGAGGCAGCAGGCTATCGACCAGCCAGCGGCACGAACCGAACGCCGCCTTGCCCGCAACCACGTGGTCGCCGGTGCTGAGCTGGCACAGCAGCGCGGTGGTCATCGCGGCCATGCCTGTCGCCTGCACCCGGCACGCTTCGGCCCCTTCCATCGCCGCGATCCTTTCCTCGAGCATCGCCACCGTGGGGTTCTGCAGCCGCGAGTAGGTCATCCCAGCAGCCTCGCCGGCGAAACGCGCGGCGACGGTCGCGGCGTCGTCGTAAGTATAGCCGCTGGTGAGGAACAGCGCTTCGCTGGTCTCCCCGTGCTCGCTTCGCCACGTGCCGGCGCGCACTGCGCGGGTCTGCGGTCGCCACTTGGCGGTGATTGAGCGGTCCAGTCCGGTAGTCTTTTTCATCGCCGCCAAGCCTTAGAGGCCCGTTCAGCGCCGCACTAGGGGCTTTTCGGCATCTCGTTGTTGTTGCCGCTCGTCACCAGCGCGATGATCGCGGCCAGGATGGCCGGCACGATGATATAGCTCCACAGCAAGCCGAACAGCCGATCGCTGTCGCCTTCTAGATGAGCGGGAACCCGGACCGGAGCGGCGTAGGCGCCCACCGGCGCGGCCAACAGCGAGACCGCGCCGACGGCGAAGATCAACTTGCGGATCATATGGGTCCTCCTGATAAACCAGCTCGCAAAACGAACCAGGAGTTTGCGCGATCGGCGGCGTTCTTGCCACCCCGTTGCGGTGACCTTATCCCCACGTGCGATGAGCGTCGCGCCCGTGCATGCCAGAGATCCGATCGGGTGGACTGTTGCGCTTAGCACGCTGTTCGCGGGCCTGTGCGCCGTGCGACTGACGATCCCGTCGACCCCGCTGTTCGACGAAGTCCATTACCTCCCCGCGGCGCGCGCGATCATCGCCTTGTCCCATTCCGCCAATGCCGAGCATCCGCCGCTCGGCAAGGAGCTGATCGCACTCGGCATCGTGTTGTTCGGCGACCGGCCGCTGGGATGGCGGATCATGGCGTTGGCATTCGGTACGCTCGGGCTGTTTTCGGCCATGCGCGCGCTGTGGTTCGCGAGCGGTTCACGCTTCGCCAGCCTCGCCGTGGGGGTGCTGCTTATAACCGGATTCCCGCTACTGCTGCAAAGCCGCATCGCGATGCTCGACGGGTTCATGCTGGGCCTGACGCTGGCCGGCTTGTGGCACCTGGCCGGCGCGGTGCGCGAGAACGAGACCGCACACTGGCGGCTGCCCCTGTCGGGTGTGCTGCTCGGCCTGGCGATGGCGGCCAAGTGGAATGCGATCCCCGTGGCGGTCTTGCCCGGGCTGGCGTTTCTCGCGGTCCGCCTGCGTCATGCCGGGTGGCGCTCGGTCACTGTCCGCCGCGGACCGCCGATAGGTAACATCACCTTATGGCAGGCGGCGCTGTCGCTCGGGCTGGTCCCGCTGATCGTCTACGCGGCGGCGTTCTGGCCGCTGTTCATGCTCCACCAAGGCGCGACCGCCCCGAGCGGCCTGATCACCCTCCATCGTGAGATGTTCAACCTCCAGGCGCAGCCCTTGCCGGCCCATCCTTATCAGAGCCAATGGTGGCAATGGGTCATCGACCAGCGTTCGATCTGGTACCTGTACGAGCGCATCGACGGGGCCCAGCGCGGTGTCGTCATGCTCGGCAACCCGCTGACGATGGGTCTCGGCCTGCCAGCCCTGGCGTGGTGCGCGTGGGCTGGCATCCGCCATCGCCGCAACGATGCGCTGGCTCTGGTGGTGCTGTACGCCGCCAGTCTCGCCCTGTTCATCGTTGCGCCCAAGAATGTGCAGTTTTATTATCATTACGCCCTGCCGAGCTGCTTCCTCCTTGGCGCGCTGGCACTTGCGCTCGCAGAACTGGTGACACGCGGCTGGCGCGGTATCTCGCTGGCGGTGCTGACCGGGAGCGTGGCCATGTTCATCTATTTCTGGCCGATACTGACCGCTGCGCCGCTGGCGAACGACCGCGCCTTCGAGGATTACACTTGGCTCGACAGCTGGCGCTAGCCAAAGCGGCCCCACACGAACCGGCTCGACAGCGCGTAGTTCCATACCGAACCGACCACGATCCCGCTCAGCGCCGCCGGATACTGGTGCATACCGAGCCGCACGAGGACCGCGGCGACCCCGACATTGGCCAGCAGCCCGACAGAGCAAGTCAGCGCGAACCGCAGCCAGCCGCGTGCCACCGCCCCGAACCCGCGCAAGCGCTGATCGGCATAAGTCAGCGCGTTGTTGAGCACGAAATTGAACGTCATCGCCACCAGCGCGGCGAGCGTTTGCCCGATTTCAAAATCGGTGACGACGTTGTCTAGCAGCGAGCCGCCAAACGCGGCCAGAAAGCTGCTCAGCACCGCCATATGCACCACCACGCCCGCGGTCCCGATCGTGCCGAACAGCGCGAAGCGGGTCGGGATGATCCGCCCGAGCCACTTGTCGTACAGGCCGACGAGGAATTCGAACACCACGGTCCGATCGAGCTTGCTTTCGCCTTCGGCCCGGGCGGCGAAGTCCAATGGCAATTCTTTCACCCGCAGTGGCGTTTCCACGGTGGCGAGGATATCGAGCAGGATCTTGAAGCCGATCCCGGACAGGCGATGCGCGTCCTTGCGCAAGACGTCGGCCCGCAGCATGAAATAGCCGCTCATGGGGTCCGACAGGGTCACCCCGGTTACCTTGCGCGCCAGCCGATTGGCGAAGCGCGAGCCCTTCTCGCGCGCCTCGCTCGACAGGCCCGCAGCGCTCGCTCCGTCGGCAAAGCGCGAGGCATAAGCGAGGTCGAAGTCCCCCGAGCGGATCGCGGCGAGCATCTTCGGCAGCAACGCGGGGTCGTGCTGGTGATCGGCGTCCATCACCGCCACGATCGGTGCCGCGGTGGCGCACATGCCCTCAATCGCGGCGCTCGCCAGCCCGCGCCGTCCGATCCGCTGAAGCACGCGAATGCGCGGGTCGCCACGCGCGATCTCGCGCACCTCGTCCGCAGTGCCATCGGCGCTGTCGTCGTCGACGAAGATTGCCTCCCAGCCGATTGGCCCGAGTGCCGCTTCCAACCGCGCAACCATTGGCGCGACATTTCCGCGCTCGTTGAAGGTCGGCAAGACGACGGCGAGTTCGAGCGGTTGTGCGTCAGAGCCGTTCAAGGACGGCGTCCCCGATCTCGCGCGTCCCGGCGTTTCCGCCCAGGTCCGCGCTCATCACCCCGTCCGCCAGCGTCTTCGCCACCGCCGCTTCGACGCGCGCCGCATCGGTTTCACGGCCCAGGCTGTGACGTAGCAGCATCGCCAGGCTGAGCGTCATCGCCAGCGGATTGGCCTTGCCCTGCCCCGCGATATCGGGCGCGCTGCCGTGGATCGGCTCATACAGCCCACGGGTGCCGAACTGCGTCTGGGTTTCGCCGAGCGAGGCGCTGGCGAGAAGACCGATCGAGCCGACACACATGCTGGCCTGGTCCGACAGGATATCGCCGAACAAATTACCGGTGACCACCACGTCGAACTGGCCCGGATCACGCACCAGCTGCATCGCCGCGTTATCGACGTACATGTGGCTGAGCGCGACGTCAGGATATTCGGCAGCGACCTCGATCACCACGTCACGCCACAGCTGGCTGGTCTCGAGCACGTTGGCCTTGTCCACGCTGGTGAGCTTGCCCCGCCGGCCCTGTGCGGACTTGAAACCGACGCGGGCGATGCGGCGCACTTCGTCCTCGGCATAGCTCATCAGGTCGAAACCCTGGCGACGCCCGTCTTCGAGCGTGCGGATGGCCTTTTCGCCGAAATAGACGTCCCCATTGAGTTCGCGCACGATCAGCAGGTCGATGGAGCACGCGATCTCAGGGCGCAGCGCGCTCATCGCCTCGAGGCCCGGAAACAGCGTTGCCGGGCGCAAATTTGCAAACAGGCCGAGCGCCTGGCGCAGCCCGAGGATCGCCTGTTCGGGCCGCAAGTGGCGCGGCAGCGCGTCGCAAGTGGGATCGCCCACGGCGCCGAACAGCACCGCATCTGCGGCGCGGCACATCGCCAGCGTTTCGGGCGGGAGCGGGTGGCCGTGGCGGTGATAGGCGGCGCCCCCGACATCGCCTTCCCACACCGTCAGCCCGGGCAGAGCAAGTGCATCGAGCACGCGGCGCGCCTCGGCCATGATTTCCGGACCGATCCCGTCACCGGCGAGGCAGGCAATCTTCATAAGCGCATTTATCCAGCAATCCTGGCCAGCAAGTCCCTCAGGCGAGCGCGCGCCGCCATAACATCGCCGCGCCGGTCGGCAAGGAGGTTGCGCTCCAGCGCCGGGCCGAGCCGGTCCATCGCCGCGAGCACCGTTGGAAACTCGCCCAACGGACGCACTTCTCCCTCGCCATAGCCGAGCTCGCGCAACATCAGCGCCTCATAACCGACTAGCGCCGCCGCCCAGCCGCGCGCCGACGGCGCCTGGCAAACAGCATCCAGCAGCCCGCTCAGCGCACTGTAAAGCGATGGAAAGGACTGCCGCTCGGGCAACACACTGGCGGTTAGCGCGCAGGCCCAGTCGATCGCTGCGGCCGGCAGCGGTTCGCTCAGCCACGGCCCTCGGCTGGTGATGAGCTCGAGCCTGGCGAAGGGCAGCTGGCTGTCCGAACGCGCGCGCAAATCAAGTTCTACCCCATTGCCGGCCATCACCACCGGCCGCAGGGCCCGCCCGCGCCCGCCCGCGACGTAGCCGGCCACCACGCCCGCGTGCTCAGTCAGCAGGCGCGCAATCACCGCCGTCTCGCCATGGTGGCGGACGGCAAGAACGATGGCGGGCGCGCGCAATTGCATCGCGCGCGCCCTATCGCATCAGGCGAGCATACGCACCTTGGGTTCGCGGTCCCAGTGGCGGGCCGGCGCGATGGCAAGGAACTCGGCGTTGGGGACCACCCCCGCGTCGGGCACGATGCCCAGCTTGTCGAGGATGAACTCCTTGGTCGCTGGGCAATAGCCAATGGTCTTGCAATGCGCGAAAGCATCCATGAACCAGGCGAGCGCAGAGCTGTCGTTCGCGAGGATCTTCGCTTGGTCGGGCATGATCGCGCAGGCGACGGCATCGAACAGGAACGAGGGTGAACCCGCAAGCTGACCATCGGCCTTCAACGTCCCGCCCTTGAGCTTAAGTTCGCCCACTTTGGGTGCGACCAGGAACGCCGTGCCGCCAGCCTTGGTGACTCCTTGGGCAAGTTTATTGAGCGCTTCCAAGTCCGATCCTTCGGCAAACAGGATGCCTACCTTGCGTCCCTTGAGCGGGGTATTGCCCTGCTTAACGATCGACAGCTTGTCGGACGGGGGTAAATCCATTGTCGGCGCCGCCGCCGGCGCAGCCTTGGGCAAGGGCATGGCGAGGCCGTCGGCAACGCGCCGGGCCAGGTCATCATCCACGTTGCGAAGTTGCGACAACATCCGGGTGCGGACGTGTTCCAGTTCCACCTTCGACAATTCGAATACGAATGCAGTTGCGATATGGGCCTGCTCGATTGCAGTCTGCGAAGCAAAGAACATCCGCGCCTGGCTGAAGTGGTCGGCAAAGCTTTCCGCCCGCACGCGCAGCTTTTCACTGGCGTCGTTATCCTCGCCGCTGCCGCGAAAGCTGGTGAAGCCGCACACCGGATCTTCGCGCGGGCCCGGATCCTCGCCCGCCTCGTCAAGCGAATTGGGTTCGTAATTGGCTCGACCCTTGGGGATCGCGGTTTGCATCAGGCCATCGCGGTTCATGTTGGCGAACGGGCACTTGGGTTGGTTGATCGGAATCTGGAAGAAATTGGTCGTCCCGAGCCGCGATTTCTGCGTGTCGAGATACGAGAACAACCGGCCCTGAAGCAGAGGATCGTTGGTGAAATCGATCCCCGGAACCACATTATGCGGCAGGAACGCGACCTGCTCGGTCTCGGCGAAGAAGTTGTCGGGCCAGCGATTGAGTGTCAGCTTGCCGATCACGCGCAGCGGCACGATTTCCTCGGGGATGAGCTTCGTCGAATCGAGCACATCAAACGGCAGCGAGCGCGCGGTTTCCAGGTCGAACGCCTGGATCGCGAAATCCCATTCAGGAAAATCGCCCTTGTCGATTGCTTCCCACAAGTCGCGGCGCTGAAAATCGGGGTCGGCGCCCGAGATTTTCACCGCTTCGTCCCAAGTCGTCGATTGCGTGCCGAGGCGCGGACGCCAGTGGAACTTCACAAATGTCGAGTCGCCCGCATCGTTGACGAGGCGGAAGGTGTGAACTCCAAAACCCTGCATGGTGCGGAACGACCGCGGCAACGTGAAATCGGACATCGCCCACATCAGCATGTGGCTGGATTCGGGCATCAGCGAAACGAAATCCCAGAACGTGTCGTGCGCGGTGGCGGCCTGCGGGAACATCCTGTCGGCCTCGGGCTTAACGGCGTGGATCAAGTCGGGGAACTTGATCGCGTCCTGGATGAAGAACACCGGAATGTTGTTGCCAACCAGGTCCCAGTTGCCTTCGTCGGTATAGAACTTGACCGCGAAGCCGCGCACGTCGCGCGGGGTGTCCTTGGACCCCTTCGACCCGGCGACAGTGGAGAAGCGGACGAACACCTCGGTCCGCTTGCCAACTTCGCCGAGGAGCGCGGCGCGCGTCAGATCGGGGATGGCGTCGGTGCATTCGAACACGCCGTGCGCGCCTGATCCGCGGGCGTGAACAATACGTTCAGGGATGCGTTCGTGGTCAAAGTGAAAAATCTTTTCCCGCAAATGGAAGTCTTCGAGCAACACCGGACCTCGCGGCCCCGCCTTCAACTGATTTTGATTATCTGAAATCGGAACCCCGTGGTTGGTGGTCAGTCGCGCGGTGCCGGCTGTGGCATCGGTCACCTGCTGGTGCGTTTCGCCGCCCGGCCCGGCGGTCGTTTCTATCGCGGCGGATGACTTGCGGGGGGTTGTCTTGCTGGTCGCCATCGCGGGCTCTCCTAAGGGTGGATGAAATTCGGGTGGGGTTGCGTGTGCGGGCGATGCCCGGATTGTTCGATAAGTGCGTTATGGGTGGTGGATCTCTGCTTGCTCAGCACAATCCGTTCACGGGACGCCACCGCCGCTGCGACGCTTCGAAGCGGCGACGAGGGGGCTTTCTGGCCGGCCAGCGGTCCAGTTTTGCTGCACCCTGACGCGCGGATTGGGAGCGCACCAGATTTCGCCGGTGGTGGTGATCGCGGTGACCCAGATCAGGTCATGCTCTTGCCCATAGTCGACAACCGCGAAGGCGAACCCGTCGCCTTTTTCGAGCACGTGGAGCGGGATCGGCGCGGTCAGTTGCGTAAACATGGATTTCCCCTGTGACCGGCAAGCGCTCCGGCAACGGGTCGGTTCCAAACTTAACCGATGTGAGAGGTCAAACCTGTCCTGCGGTCTTGGCCTCCAGCGCCGTCACCCTAGCGCCCAGCGCATCGGTCTCGGCTCTGGCCCTAGCGGCCATGTCCTTGACCGCATCAAACTCCTCCCGACTGACGAAGTCGAGCCCGCCCAGAGCCTCCTTGACGCGCTCGCGCGCGCCATCGCGTGCTTCGCGGGTCATGCCCGCAAACGTGCCGGCCACCGAATTGGCCATTTTTACGAAGTCGGCGATGAGGGGGTTTTCGCTTTGCATGGCGACTATTTGCTCCGGCTCCCCGGCGAACGCAACCTAGAGTTCGAAGCGCTGAATCGCATACGATGAATCCTTGCCATCAGCGTGCGGATTGAGCTGCAGGAACTGCCAGTTGAGCAGTGTCGCGAACAGGATCCACGCAAGATAAGGCAACAGGAGCAGCGCGGCGCCGCGCCGCACCAGCCAGAACAGCACGATCGTCAGAACCACCGCGACATCGAGCGCCCCGATCACCGCGAGTGCGAGCGATATCTCGTGGTACGCGAAAAACACCGGTGACCACGCCAGGTTGACCGCAAGTTGGACGATGAACGCCAGGATGGCCGGGACCCGATAGCGCGCCCCCCAGGCAGCGCACACCAGCGCGAACGCCAGGCCCATCAACGCATAGAGCACCGACCACACGATCCCGAAAGCTGCCGGGGGCGGGAACGCGGCGGGCTTGGCAAGGCCGGCGAACCACGGGGTGTCGGCCGAACTGCCGGCCGCGATACCCGACAGATATCCCAGCAGCAGGACCAGCGGCACCGCGAACAACGCCCAGCGCAGAAAGCTGGCGCGCAGCTGGGAAGACGAAGCAAGGCGGTTCATGCGGGACCCTCAGGCGATTCGCGGGAGATATTGGAGGCCGCGTGGTTACAGCGCAACTTGGGGACAGGGTTAACCACGCCGCCCGGCGACCAGGAATTCCACGTTCCCCTCGCTGCCGGTGATCGGGCTCTCGATTATCCCGTCGATCCGCCAGCCAGTGCTTGCCAGGAAGTCGCCCACTTCGCCGCAGACGCGCCGGTGCAGGCTGGGGTCGCGCACGATGCCGCCCTTGCCCACTTCCTCGCGCCGAACTTCGAACTGCGGCTTGATCAGGGCCACTAGCGTACAGCGCGGTTCGGCCAGGATCAGAGGGATTTCGAGCACTTTGGCAAGGCCGATGAACGACGCGTCGCACACCACCCAGTCGCACGCGCGGTCGATCTGCTGCGCGCTGAGCGCGCGGGCGTTGGTCTGTTCGAGCACCGTGACGCGGGGATCCTGGCGCAGCTTCCAGGCGAGCTGGTTGGTCCCGACATCGATCGCAAACACATGCCGCGCGCCATAGGCGAGGAGCACTTCGGTAAAACCGCCGGTAGAGCTGCCGACGTCCATCGCCACCGCGCCCTTCGGATCGAGCCCGAACCGGTCGAGCGCGTGCGCAAGCTTGACGCCGCCGCGGCCGACCCACGGATGATCGCGCCCGCGCACTTCGATAGCGGCATCGTCGGCAACCTGCTGCCCGGGTTTGTCGACCCGCATTTCCCTGACAAACACCAGGCCCGCCATAACCAGCGCTTGCGCGCGCGAACGGCTCTCGGCTAGCCCGCGCTCCACCAGCAACTGGTCGATCCGTTTCTTCGCCATGCCGTATCAGGCGATAGGGCGGTGGAACCGGGCAGGCTAGCGCTTGTTGGAACGGGGCGATTCCGGGAAGAATCTCACTTATGCCGACACACCTTCATCGTCGACTGCGCACGGCGAGTATTGTCGCACTCGTCACCCTACAGGCCGGATGCGTCGCGGCACACCCGCCCGCTCCCGCGCCGCGCCCGATCGCCCGGTCGGCACCGGCACCGCAGCCGACGCCAACGTCGGCGCCATTGCCGGCACCTCCGCCCACGGGGTGGCTCGACGCTCCGCACAGCTCCGGCGACTGGCATTACTCAGCGACGTCCGACGGCGGTGCCGCCCAGTACGGCGATCGCGGTAACCCGGCGCAGTTTTCGGTGTTGTGTCATCGTACCGCCCGTACTGTCGAACTGGTCCGCCAGGGCGCGGTCACGAGCGCGACACCGATGGTGGTGCGCACCACCATTCGCGACGGGGCGGTTACCGCGCAGCCGAGCACAGGCCCGGTGCCAAGTGCGTTCGCGGTCCTGTCGGCAAGCGACCCGTTGCTCGATACGATGGCCTTTTCCCGTGGGCGTTTCGCGATCGAAGTGGCGGGACTGGCGACGCTTTATCTGCCCGCGTGGCCCGAACTCGCCCGGGTGATCGAGGACTGCCGCTAGCTGCCTTTGCCGGAGCGCACGAAGGGCGGGATTCTGACGGGGAAAAACAAAAATACAAGTCTTGCGTTACGTCGGCAGGTGACTCACATTCGGCATCAGGCCAGCGGTCCACGCGGCCTGGTTCGCCGGTCAAACGGCGGGCATGGCTCTCACGCGCGAAAGGAGGTGATCCGATGTCTCATGGTTCAGCAAGGAGGTCGGTGACGACCCTCGCGGAGCATAACCGGTAAGCCTCGTGTTCGCCGGTTAAGGCTTCGTGGGCGGCTCCACAGGCCGCTGACCATGTGGAGGGCGGTTCTCGGGATACCGGGGCCGCCCTTCTCATTTGCGTCATCCACCGCTAAGGCCCGTGCGGCGAATCTCACCACAGATTTGCAATTGTTTCATTATTCCTTGCCAGAGCGTAATATGTTTACGTATCTGGACATGAGAACGCAAGGAAAGTATAGCATGGCGACGCTGGCCGAACCCCGCCTCAACTTCACGCATGTTGACCACCCGGCGCTGGTTCCGAGCGCGGCGCGCGATCAGGCCATCGCCGATCCCGGGTTCGGCAAGATCTTCACCGATTACATGGTGGCGATCGACTGGCACGAGGGAAAGGGCTGGCACAACGCAATGTTGATGCCGCGCGGGCCGCTGATGCTCGATCCCGCGGCCGCTGTTCTGCACTACGCGCAGGAGATCTTCGAAGGGCTCAAGGCTTACAAGCTCGATGACGGCACGCTGGCGCTGTTCCGGGCCGACGCGAACGCGCGCCGCTTCAACGCCAGTGCCCGCCGTCTTGCAATGCCCCAGCTTCCTGAGGACGTGTTTGTCGAAGCGGTCCGACACCTGGCGATGGCCGACCGAGCATGGTTTCCACACGTCACGGGCGGTTCGTTGTATATGCGGCCGTTCATGTTCGCGACCGAACCGTTCCTGGGCGTGCGACCGGCCAAGCAGTACAAGTTCCTGGTCATCTGTTCGCCCGTCGCAAGCTATTTCAAGGCGAATGCGCCGGCGGTGTCGATCTGGGTTAGCGAGGAATACACCCGCGCCGCGCCGGGCGGGACCGGCGCGGCCAAGTGCGGCGGCAATTACGCCGCCAGCCTGGTGCCGCACGCCGAAGCGGTGTCGCGCGGCTTTGACCAAGTATGCTTCCTCGACGCGGCCGAGCACCGTTGGGTCGAAGAACTCGGCGGAATGAACGTATTTTTCGCGTTCGACGACGGACAGCTGGTCACGCCCCCACTGACGGGCACCATCCTGCCGGGAATCACGCGCGACAGCCTGATCACGCTCGCCCGCGAGGAGGGCCTCAAGGTGAGCGAGGAGCGCTATGGCTTCGACCAGTGGCGCGACGATGCCGCGAGCGGCAGACTGGTTGAATGCTTCGCCTGCGGCACCGCCGCGGTTGTCACTCCGATTGGCCGGGTCGCGAGCGCGAAGGGCGAGTTCACCGTCGGCGGGGGCGGACCGGGCCAGCTGACCACGCGCCTGCGCGACCGGCTGGTGGCGATCCAGCGCGGCCATGCCGCCGACAGTCACGGCTGGGTGACCCGAATCGATTGAACACGGTCGGGCAGAGGACAGCCCCGTCCAGGCCTGGCTTTCTGTCCGTTATCCCGGCTGCGTGGGCCGATCGGTCACGCCGCTGAACGTGTGCGGTGGTCGTCGATCTCGCTCGCCGGGCGGGCCTTGCCGAACAAGAAGCCCTGCCCCTACGTGCAACCCTCAGCCCGCAAGTAATCGCGCACGTCCTCGCGCTCGATGCCTTCGGCGTTGATCGCCATGCCCAAGCTTTTGCCGAGCGAGATCACGGCCCGGATCACCGCACGCGAATTGCCCGTCTCGCCCAGGCTGAGCACAAACGACTTGTCGATCTTGATCTTGGTGAACGGATAGCTGAGCAGGTAGCGCAGCGAACTGAAACCGGTGCCAAAATCGTCCATCGAGAGCCCGATGCCGAAGCTGCGCAGCTCGTTGATGATCGCCAGCGTGCGGGGGCTCTTTTCGAGCAGCACCGCCTCGGTGATTTCCAGTTCGAGCCGCTCGGGCGCGAGCCCGGACGCGGCCAGCGACTGGACCACCGCGCCGAGCAAGTTGCCATTGCGGAACTGCAACGGCGAGACGTTGACGGCCAGCTTGATGGTGTCGGGCCAGGTCGCGGCCTCGCCACAGGCGCTGCGCAGGACGAACTGGTCGATCTGTTCGATCAGTCCCATTTCCTCGGCCAGCGGGATGAATACTTCCGGTGAAACCAGCCCGCGCGTTGCGTGGCACCAGCGAAGCAACGCCTCGTAGCCTTCGGTCAAGCCGCTCTCGAGGTTGATAAGCGGTTGATAATGAACTTCCAGATCGCCGCCGGCGACGGCTTCGCGGAAATCGCTCTCGAGCCGCGCCTTTTCCTGCGCGGCGACATCCATCGCGATTTCGAAACCGGCACAGCGAGCCGCGCTTGCGCGCCTTGGCCGTATACAACGCCGATGGGGTGGCCATGCGTATCGTTGACCGATTTGAAGTGATCGAGGTCGACCAGCGCCACCGTCGCGGAATGGATGGGGGTGTGCACCGCCAGCATATCCTGCAGCCGCTCGCGGCAGTGCGCACGGTTGGTCAAGCCGGTCAGTTCATCGTGGCGGGCCATGTGCGCATGCGTGCCTCGATCGCGCGCCGCTCGGTCACGTCGAAGACCGAAACGATGATCGCCGGTTCGCCGGCCATCGTCATGCGGCGAGTGAACAGGACCGATTCCAGCCGCGTCCCAGCCAGTGTCCGCTGACGCCAGAAACGGTCCTTTTCGGAACAGTCGGTCCGCAGCATCGCGCCCGCCTCGGCCCATTCGTCAGCCTCGAATAGACAGGCCGCTGGCAAGTCGAGCATCGTGCCTGCCGGCATCTCGAAGTGGCGATGGGCCGCCTCGTTGGCGGCGCTGATGGTCTCGGTCGCTGGGTTGTAGACGACCAGCGGGACCGGATTGCCTTCGAACAACAGCCGGAACGACTCTTCGCGTTGCTTGAGCTCGGTAATGTCGACGCGCAGCCCGATGGTGTCCCCGCCGGCCGTCTTGCGTTCTTCGATCATGATCGCCCGGCCGTTGGCGAGGCGCTGTTCGTGGCGAACCCCCGGGTTTTCGAGCAGCGACATGCGCTCCGCCAGCCACGCCTCCTCGCGACCGGCCGATTCGGGATAATCGCCACGCGCGACCCCGATCTTCAGCGTATCGGCCAGCCGTGCCCCCGGCCTGAGCAAGTCGGCCGATGCGGCGTAGATTTCCGATTACTGCTGGTTCCACAGGATGTAGCGGCCTTCGGGGTCTTGGAACACGACGCCTTCGGGCAGGACATCGATCGCCGCGCGCAAACGTTGTTCCGCGAGCAACGCCGCTTCCTGGGCGTGTTCGATCGGGCATTCGCGCCCTGGTTCGGATGGACCGGTCGGTGTCATTCACTTACCCGCGGAGAACGACCCGGCATACCGATACATGGGTTAAGATCTATTGCATCGCAGCACGGCGGAGCATTGGGCGCGCCGCTATGTGCCTTCTCCATACGGCGCCATGGGCCGCGGAAGCTGGCTAAAGCGCTCGATCCCGTGCGAGGTCGTCGAAGCCGCTGACTACCAAAATGCAGTCTATTTAACCGCTTGGCTGGTTACCGATCGCTTAACAGCGACCAGCTCGTTAATCCTGTTGCGAGACACTCACCGCAGCGCGGTTGATCCGCCGGGATAGGGTGTCTTCAACGGCTAGATGTTAAACGAACGCTCCCCTCTCGCCCTCCTCGTCTCCATCGTCGTGGTGCCCACATGGTAAACCGGGACGACGCCTATCAAGGCCCGGAACGGCGCGCGACCGGCCGCTTCGAGACGTCGCTCGCGGTCCAGCTCCGCGCGACCGGCCAGACCGCGCTGCCCGCTACGGTGACCACGTTGTCGCACCTGGGGTGCACGGTCACCGGGGTGACTTTGCGATCGAGCGAAACCAGCGCGTGGATCCGCTTGCCCGGGCTGGAAAGCCAGCTCGCGCGCCGGTGCTGGGCCACGCCCGGCGAGGCCGGTTTCGCATTCGAGCGGCCGCTTTATCCGGCTGTCGCCGATCGCTTCAACGGCGAGCGCCCGATCGTGCAGCGACCCAACCTGACGCTGGTCCACGACGCCGATCCGCTGCCGGCATCACGCCGCGATCAGATTCTCCAAGGCCGCGCCGAAATTCCGGCCGGCTTGACGATGGCCCGGCGCCCGAGCCACGGCAAGGCGACGCTGGGCGGCCTCGTGCGTCGCCACGCGGCCAGGGTGGTCGATCAGCGGCACGAACCGCGCTTTCCACCCCCGGCCGACGCCACACTCGGTTTCCACGCCGCGGGAGAGCCGGCCGGCATCCACGATCTATCGCCCAGCGGGGTGCGAGTCGAAGCCGAGTTACGCGGCGGGATCGGCGGGCCGGTCAAGGTATCGTT
The DNA here is from genome assembly GCA_039927815.1 of Croceibacterium sp. Taxonomy (GTDB): domain Bacteria; phylum Pseudomonadota; class Alphaproteobacteria; order Sphingomonadales; family Sphingomonadaceae; genus Croceibacterium_A. The sequence goes on from JBDSUJ010000090.1 coordinate 15,846, forward strand.
TGCCGGGTTCACTCCGATGGACGGCACCATCGTATGGGTCCGCGATGGAGCGACCGGTGTGCGTTTGTCCGACAACGCGCTCGACCTGTCGGAAGCTTAGCCTGGCGCTCCTTCCCTGACCCGGTGCAATATCAGATCGCTAGCCCGTTCGCCGATCATGATCGCGGTGGCATTGGTGTTGCCCTGCGGGATGGTCGGCATAATCGAGGCGTCCGCGACCCATAGTCCGGCGATGCCGCGCACCGCGCAATCAGGGCCGACGACCGCCGCCGGATCATCGGACGCCCCCATCTTCACTGTCCCGACGGGATGAAACATCGGGATCGTCGCCGCTCCGACATAGCCGCGCAGCGCCTCGTGGCCGTCGACCGCCACACCGGGCCGAAGCTCGCCGGTCACCTGCGGCGAAATCGCCGGTTCGGCCATGATCCGGCGGGCCAGCTCGAGGCCCTCGACCAGCTGTGCCGCGTCGTCCTCGTTGCCCAGCAGCGGGTACTCAATCATCGGCGCCACGTCGGGATCGGCCGAGCGCAAGGTCACCTGGCCGCGCGATTGCGGCCGCATCAACGCCACGAACGTGCTGACCGCGGCGTGCTTCGCCAGAGCCAGCTTGCCCTTGGGAGTGATCTCGAACGCGAACGCGCTGAACGCGAGCTGGAGGTTGGGCGCCGGCAACCCGGCGCGGCTGCGGACGAAGGCCTGAGCATGGCCGATGCCGGTGGTCAGCGCGCCGCTGCGCGCCAACAGCAGTGATAGCAGCTGGCCGACGCCCGCCAGCCCTCGGGCGTCATCGTTGAGCGTGCGCGCCGAGACCGTGTTCACCAGATGGCAGCCGATGTGCTCCTGCAAGTTCTGGCCCACGCCCGCCAAATCGGCGACGACCGAAATCCCGTGCCGCGCCAGCTGCGTGGCCGGGCCAAGTCCCGACAGCATCAGCAGGAGAGGCGAATTCAACGCCCCCGCGCTCAGCACCACCCCGTGGCGTGCGCGCAGGCTCCGCACCTCTCCCCCGCGCCTGATGGCGACCCCGATCGCGCGACCATGGGCGGTCTCGATCCGCAGGACTTGCGCTTCGGTAAACACCTCGAGATTCGCGGGGCTGGTCGCGAGGTAGCCGTGCGCGGTCGAGCACCGCAGCCCAGCGCGCTGCGACAACTGGATCCGATCGACCCCTTCAGCCAATTCGCCGTTGAGGTCGCGCGAGCGAGGGATGCCGGCCTGCTCGGCGGCCGCGATCCACGCGTCGGTGACGGGATAGCGCGAGCGGACTTCGGAGACGTGGATAGGCCCATCCTCGCCGCGCCACGCGTCGGCGCCGCGTTCGTTGTGCTCCAGCCGCCGGAAATAGGGCAAAACGCTGGCATAGTCCCACCCGCTAGCGCCAAGCTGCGCCCAATGGTCGTAGTCCCATGAATGGCCGCGGATGAACATCATCCCATTGATCGCGCTGCCTCCACCGAGCCGCCGTGCCGCCGGCCACACGTCGGACCGTCCGCCAACGGTGGCGTCGGACTCCGCCGGGTAACTCCAGTCGAACGCCGGATTGCGGACCAGCCCGCTCATCAGCGCCGGGACCGCCACACGCACGTCGTGATGGTCCTTGCCCGCCTCCACCAGCACCACCCGCAGGCCACCCTGCGCCAACCGCGCCGCGCAGGCGATCCCGGCGGAACCGCCACCGACCACGATCAGGTCGGGCTCGCCGATCATGTGAACGCCGCGGGCACACGCCCAGTTGGGTGACACAAGCGACACTGTCTACCTATCGTGTCGCCCGCGATCATCGTGGTTTTCCAAGGATTGCGCGCCAAGAGCGACACTCTTGCCCGCAACGAAAAATCAAATGTTCTTCCGCACGGCTTGCCGAATGTTGCCTCAGGCGCACTGAGCGGCGCCGCCCGCGCACTCGCACAACGGCAGCGATCTCGCGAACTACGAACCGTGACTCGACCATGGACGAGCTAAGCCACAAATGCGGGCAATTAGGAAAATGGTTTTTCGCGGTCGTGATCCGCGTGTCAAACCGCCGCACTGTGAGGCGGTGGTCGATTAAGTTGATTTTCGCCAAGCAGGTTACCGCAGGGGATCACTGCCCTTCGATAAGCTGTCCCTAAATAGCGGCGGTCCGCCAACTCCGGCCTCGCAGGTCTCTGCGGGGTCCCTACCTCGAACGAAATCGCGGACTTTGTGGCGTACAAACACCACTGTAACACCGGTAGCCGCGGCCGCCTCGGTATAGTTAAGTCCCCGCAAGTAAATCGACTTCAGATGGGCCTTGCTATTTCCCTCGTCTCCCCAATATTTTTGCCGCCCAACTTGCTTATCGAGCAAGGGCAAAACTTCCACAATAGATGAGGAATGCATCTGGCCACTGAACGGGCTTCGGTTTTTTAAACCATTCCACTCGATGGAGCGGCTGCGAGTAAGGGCGCATAGCCAATTCAGTTGCTTGTCTGAAGCGAACGGAAGTTCGTATGGGTTCCGAGCGACATCAACGAAGATCTTCTCTAATATCGCCTCGCTTGCAGGTCTGTCTCTCGTTATCGCGACAGAAACGGCGAGAAGCTTTGAAGCGAACGTCTCATACAGAAGCCGTAGAGCATCAAGGCCTGCCGGCCCCACGCTGGAGACCTTGCGCGCGGTACGCGCTTGCCACTTAGACCTCTCAAAGATTGCTTGCGATTGAGTCGCCATACTGGACTTCCTGGTTCCATGCCCACGGTTGTCCACCGCCGCCGCAGCTTAACGCTCTCCCGTATTCGACCTAGGCATTTGGGCCTTTTTGATACGCCGCAGCACCAGATTGGGCAGATTGGGAACATGCCCCTGCGTTGTGGTGGGCAACTAGCGTGCCGACCCCGCGCTACGGTTACAGTGTAGGGTCGAGCCTGGACCGCTGCCGGAAGCTAGTTGGATCCGCTCCAAAGGCGCGTCGAAATGCCGACGAGAACTGGCTCCGACTTGAGAAGCCGACCGCTGCGGCTACGGCTTTCACCGGGACCGAGGTTTCTTGCAAGAGCCTGGCCGCCTTTTTAAGCCTTACCGTCCGCACATAGCGAAGCGGACTTTCCCCGAACCTGGCCGCGAAGTGATGAGCAAAGCGTGCCCTGCTCATACCGGCAACACTGGCGAGCTGATCCAAGCTGTAGGCGTTCTCGGGGCACTTCAGAATAACGTCTAACGCGCGTCGCAAGCCTACCGAGCAATCGGCTGACAGTGCGAATGGCGAACTGCCGCCCGCCTCCTCAAAGTGGCTTCTTAGCATGACCACCAGTACTTGAGCCATTGCCGCTTCAACGATGCTTTTGCTGCCAATCCCGGGACTCGACAATTCGGCAAGTATGGCACCAAACAAAAGGGGCAGCATGCTGTCCCGGGAGCGAATAAAAACTGGCTCTGTCAAGTTTGCGAACGGGCCGTTAGCGCTCTCTGAATCGACCTCAAGTGCCCCGCAGCCCAGCACGAGATCGCCTTGGTTCGCACCCGCTTTAAACTTGGCAATTCCGTGTGATAACCGGCAGTTTTTCTCAGCATCAGCAACGACGTGAATGGGCCCTTGTCCATTGATAACCTTGGTAAGATGCGCCGGGATAATGGCAATTGTACCAGGGGCCAGATCCACTTTGCCCCCATCCCATTGAATGGAGCCTTCGCCGCGCAGCACGAAGTGCACCACGACCAATTCGCTTGGAGCGCACTTCAAGGCGAATCCCGCTTCGAGCTCACACACCGCAAAAGCATTCAAGTTGACATCGAGAGTCCTGATGAGGTTCTCAAGATTCGAACGCGTCATTTGCATTGAGCACAGGTACCATCGCCGAAACGGCTAAGCCATCCAGCTATTTAGGGTTTATCCGCTTGGCTGGTAATTGAGCTGGACGATGGTGTTTGATCGGGCGTCGCACTGGACGCCGTTTTTTGTTGAGCCCAAGTTGATCATCCAAACGGCCATCCATCGCGAGGCTCAGGACGGCCTCAGGCGTCCCGCTCCATCACACCCCGCCCCGGCACTCGCTCGCGGCCATGCGGGGTGGCCAGGTCGAGCGCGGGGCCGATTGGATAGACGCCGTGCTTGTCGGTCAGCGCGTAGTAATTGCGCTTGATCTCCGCCAGCTTCACGGTCGCGGCGATGCCCGGCCACTGGTAAAGTTCGCGTAGATAGCCCGATAGCGCCGGATAATCCTCGATCCGCCGCAAGTTGCACTTGAACGCACCGTGATAGCCGACATCGAACCGCACCAGCGTGGTGAACGCGCGCCAGTCTGCCTCGGTCAGCCAATCGCCGGTGAGATAGCGGGTGTGTACGAGCTGAGCCTCCATCGCGTCGAGCGTTGCGAACACCTCGCGCGCGGCTTCTTCGTAGGCATCCTGCGTGCTGGCGAAGCCGGCCCGGTAGACCCCGTTGTTGAGCCCGGGATATATCAGCGCGTTCCAGCGCTCGATTTCGGTCCGCAGCGGCTCGGGATAGAAATCGCTGCGGTTGCCGGTCACCCCGTCGAACGCGCTGTTGAACATGCGGATGATGTCCGCGCTCTCGTTGTTGACGATGCGCTGCGTCTTCTTGTCCCACAGCGTCGGCACCGTGGCCTTGCCGGTGTAGTGCGCGTCATGTTTCTGATAGACCCGGTATAGCGGGTGCGGAACCGTAAACGGCGCGATGGTGTCGTCCTCGAAGATCCACCCCTGGTCGCCGATGACACCGTGCGAGGCGGACAGCGAGATGACGCCCTCAAGGCCCTTGAGCACGCGGTAAGCCGTGGCGCGCGACGCCCACGGGCACACCCAGGCGACGAACAAGTGATAGCGTCCGGCCTCGGCGGGAAACTCCGCGGCAGGATCGGGCGAGATCCAGTTTCGCAGCGGGCTGTCGATCCGCCGAAACCGTCCGTCCTCCCCGATCTCTTCGGCCGCAGGCGGCGAATCGCGCCAGACCCCCTCATAGAGCTGTGACATGCATGCTCCTCTTGCCCGGCGCTTGCCTTAGGCGATTGCTAGCACCGCTCAACCCGCTAACCTGCGAATAAGGGGAGATGCGGCGATGCGCATCAGATGGGGCCGAGCGATCGTGGCGGTGTTGGCCGCCGAAGTTGTCGGAGTGTTGATCCTGGCGGGTCTGGTGGCCGCGTTCGGCCCGGGTGGGTATGAGCGGTCGCTAGCCTATGCCAACGGCTTGGGGCTGTGGGTGGGGCCGATTTCCGGCTTCGTATTGATCCCGCTCGGCGCATGGTGGACGGCACGCGCCGCAGAGGCGGCCTGGCGAATGCAAAATGCGATGATCGTCGGCGTGCTTGCCGCAGCGCTCGACCTTGCGCTTGCGGCGGCGCTTGGCGCGGGATTGGTCTGGCTGCTGATCGTCTCCAACGCGCTGCGCCTGGCCGGCGCGGCGATCGGTGGCTGGCTGGCTGCGCGGAGGCCTACTCCTTCAGCAGTGTCTTCGCCTTCGGACTCTTCTCCAGCAGCTTGATCAGCGCGCGCTCATAACGGTCGAGCCGCTTGACTGAGCGTGGCAGCTTGAGCCGCGCGCGCCATTTCTGCTGGCGGTCGACCAGCGCGATCACCGCCGGGTGGATATAGCTCTTGCGCGCCATCGCCGGGGTGTTGCCGAGATGCTCGCTGACCAGAGTGGTCAGCTCCTTTATCGTCAGCGGGTGCTCGGCTTCGGCCAACAGCCGGAACGCCAGCACGCTGGCGTGCCAAGTGCGGAAATTCTTGGCGGTGAAGTGCCCGCCCATCGCGTCACCCAGATAGGCATTGACGTCGCCCGAGCCGATCGGATGCGCCGCGCCCGTATCATCGAGGTACTGGAACAGATGCTGGCCCGGCAGGTCCTGCATCTTGCGCACCACGCCGGCCAGCGCCTTGTCGCTGATAGCGGTCTCGCGCAGGACGCCGCTCTTGGCCTTGAAGCGCAGTTTGAGCGTGGTGCCGCTGACTTTCGCATGGCGGCGCAACAACGTGGTGGCGCCAAAGCTCTTGTTGGCCTTGGCGTAACTCTCGTTACCGACCCGGATCGCCCCTAGATCGAGCAGCCGCAGCACGCTGGCGACGGCCTTGTCGCGGTTCAACTTGCGGCTCGCGAGATGTTTTTCGACTCGCTTGCGGGCCTTGGGAAGGCGGCGCCCGAACTCCGCGCAATGGTCGAACTTTTCAGCTTCCTGACGGGTGCGGAATTCTGGGTTGTATCGGTACTGCTTACGTCCCTTCGCGTCGATTCCGGTTGCCAGCAGATGCCCGCAATCGCTCGGGCAGTACCACGCCTGGGTATAGGCCGGCGGCAACGCGACCTTGTTCAGCCGATCGATATGCGCACGGTCGGTGATCCGCTGCCCATCGGGCGCGTAGTACGCCCATCCGTGGGTCATCTTCTTGCGGGTGATGCCGGGCCCGCTGTCTTCGACATATTCGAGCGATGCGGGGAGCGTGGCCATGGCCGCCCTAACGGCTTTGCGCCGCTTGCGGTTCCGCTTACCTCGCAACAGCCTCAAGGACGCTGGGGCCCATCGGGTTTGGCGTAACTCGTTCGAGGCAGAAATCTGCCTTCAGCAGCAGCGCCTCGAACTCCACCAGCTTGCGCTCGCGCCCGGTGGACCACACCAGCATGGCCATGTCGGTGCCCAGGCTTTCGGTTGGCTCGGGCCGGTTGGAAAGCACGTGCTCAATCAACACCAACCGCCCGCCCGGCTTGATGGACTCCCGGATGCGCGACAGGATCTGCACGCATTCATGGTCGTCCCAATCGTGGAGGATCTGCTTGACCGTGTAGAGATCGGCCGCGGGCACGCTGTCGAAGAAGCTGCCGCTCGCTAGCTCGACCCGGCCCGCCAGCGGCGAGGCCGCGATACCCGGTCGAGCGAGATCGACGACATCGGGCAGGTCGAACAAGATTCCGCGGGTACCAGGATATTCTTGCAGCACCGCCAGTAGCAAGTCGCCCATGCTGCCGCCGACATCCGCCACGCTTTCGAACGGCACGAACCGATGGTTGGCGAACAGGAAACGAGTCACGCGCCGGGTCATGAAGCCCATGAAAACGCCAAACAGCGCGGCGCGTTCGGGATTGCGGCTGAAGTATTCGAACACTGGCGAACCAAACTGCACCTCGAACGCGGTGCGGCCCTGCTCTAGCGCCGGCAGCAGTTGCGAAGCGGCGAGCGACGAGGTTTCGACGTTGGCCAGCAGCCCCGCCGCTTCGCGCATCATCCGGGTGCGGTTGTTGGCACGAAACCGGCCCTCGGCGTCCCGATCGACCAGGCCGTGGGCGAGCAGGTAATCGAGGATGCGGCCAAGCTTTTCTGGGGTCAGCCCGTGCCGCGCCGCCAGGGTGCCGAGGTCGGCAGGCCCCTCAAGAAGCGTGTCCGTGACGCCCGCGCGGTTGAGGGCGTTGATCGTGGCGGTTCCGAACACCGCACCGTTGAGCCAGTTGAACAGCTTGTCCGGACTGTCGAAATATTCGCCGATCGGGCGCACTGGGTCCATGATTTCGCCCCTGGATCGATCCAGATGCCACGATGGCACACGGCGCCTGTAGCTGCACACGATTTCGCCGACGTGCTGCCCAGCAAGAACACCTGGCGGGACGGCAATCCTCCAGGCGCTTGTCGGTGCCACCAACCGACCCCATTATTGGTCGACCAAGCCGCAGCCAGCAGGAGCGCCCGCGCCCATGTCGACCACCTCCGATGTCTATACTCCGCCCAAGGTGTGGGACTACGATCCCGAGAACGGCGGCCAGTTCGCGGGTATCAACCGGCCGACCGCAGGTGCGCGCGAGGACCGGGAGCTGCCGGTCGGCGAGCATCCTTTCCAGCTCTATTCACTGGGCACGCCCAATGGCCAGAAAGTCACAATCCTGTTCGAGGAGCTGCTCGCGGCCGGCTTCAGCGAAGCCGAGTACGACGCCTGGCAGATCAAGATTTTCGCCGCCGATCAATTCACGTCGGGCTTCGTCGCCATCAACCCCAACTCCAAGATTCCCGCGCTGGTCGACCGGTCGGGCCCCGCGCCGTTCAGGGTGTTCGAGAGCGGCGCGATCCTGCTCCATCTGGCTGAGAAGTTCGATTTCCTGCTGCCCAAGACCAACCCGGCGCGCGCCGAAACAATGAGCTGGCTGATGTGGCAGATGGGCAGCGCGCCTTTCATGGGTGGAGGGTTCGGGCATTTCTACGTCTACGCGCCCGAACGCTACAAATACCCGATCGACCGCTATGCGATGGAGACCAAACGCCTGTTCGCAGTGGCGGACATGCAGCTGGGCCGGACCGAATACCTGGCGGGTGACTATTCGATCGCCGACATCGCCGCCTATACCTGGCTGGGTAACCTGTACCACGGCGCCTACAACCGCTGCGACGTGTTCCTTGGGCTGGACAAATACGCAAACGTCGGCCGCTGGGTGAAGACGATCGACGCGCGCCCGGGGGTCATCCGCGGGCGGCTGGTCAATACCCAAAGCGGGCTGGCCGAGCGCCATTCGGCAGCGGATTTCGACGCGCTCGACCGCGACCTGTTCGATCCGGTGAGGAAGCGGCCCGACTTCTGACGCTTTGGCAAACGCGCGTTCGCGCTGGCCGGTTGCGCGCGCCGCGTCGGCCGGTTAGGGCGCGCGCCACGCCTGCTGGGGCGTCGCCAAGTGGTAAGGCACCGGCTTTTGATGCCGGCATTCGCAGGTTCGAACCCTGCCGCCCCAGCCAGCCGTGGCCCGACAGGAGCGCCCATGACCGGCCTGCGTCTCGCCTTCTTCAAGCTAAACGTGCCAGCGATGCCGCAGGCGCTCGAGTTTTGGCACACCGCGTTCGGATTTGCGGTCACCCAGACATTCGACGAGCCCGGATTCCTCGAACATATTCTTGTCTTCCCGGGGCAGGAGGACGGCCCCAGCCTGATGCTGGTCACCTACAAGGACGGCCGCGAAGTTACCCCTGGCCCGGGGCACGGCCCGGTTGGGCTTACGTGTGACGACATTGCCGCAGCGCATGCGCGAGCCGAGACGGCCGGTGCGCGGCCGGTCACCGGGATCTTCGCGGTCGGCGCGGTCAAGGTCGCGATCCTGCTCAGCCCCGACGGTCACGAGATCGAGCTGGTCGAACTGTGAGCTACGCGGCGGTCATTTCCCCGGCGGTAACCTCGATCGTCAGATAGTTGGGGTCCTGCAGGACGCTGGAGAGCAGGAACGCCTCCACAGCGTCGCGCTGCGGGTCGGCCGCGGGGTTCTTGCGGAACCCCAGCAAGCGCCAGTTTTCCAGCGGGTGGAGCACCACCACCTCGCCGCGCATCTCGAGCGGCAGGACCGCGTCGGAAAACGACGCCACCCCGACCCCGCGTTCGAGCATCGCGGCCATGACATCGTAATACTGGGTGTGGCCGATCACCCGGCGTGGGCGGATGCCGCATTCGTGCAGCAGCTTGAGGACCTCGCGTTCCTGCGTGCTGGCGGCGAGCGGCATGATGAACGGCAGGCCCGCGATGACTTCGGCTGACAGCGGCGGCGCATTCCCGTCAAGGAACTTGCGGTGCCCGTAGATGCCGCCGCGGATCAGCGCCAGTTGGCGCCAGTAGGGCTCGACGGCAAGGCTGTCGCGCCGGTGGATCAGCGCGAAATCGTAACGTCCGTCCTGGATCCCGCGGCCTGCCGTGCCGCCCGGCGGCTGGGCCTCGAACGCCAGCTCGATCCGCGGGTTGTCCGTGAAGAACCGGTCAAGCTTGGCGCGGACGAAACCATCGAGAAGCCCCTGCCCGATGAGCACCCGGTAATGCACTGGTTGATCCCCCGCCTCGCCAGCGCGGCGATGGCGGGCGAGCGCCTCGGCCGCCGCCGCGAACGTGCGATAATCCTCAAGGAACGCCATCCCCTCGGACGTCGGCACTGGCCGCTGTCCGGGCCGCCGGGCGAACAGCGCCACCCCGAGCTGTTGTTCGAGCGCCTTGATCTGGTTGCTCACCGACGCCTGCGAAATGGCGAGGCTATCGGCGCTGCGGCGAAAGCTGCGTGTGGTGCACAAGCTGGCGAACACTTCGAGCTGGCGCAGGGTAAAGGGCAAGTTGGGCATTATCGGTTCCCCCGGCATGAGATAACCTGCAATCTATCGCCTGTCATCACTTTGCCATGCGTTGCTTTGTCCCCGCCAGATGCGCCAAGTTGGCCCTAATAACAGGGGGGATGATCGATGATGGGCAGGGTTTCAGGGCGCGCGCGCGCCCGCTTGTGGCTGGGCGGAGCGGCCGGGGTGCTGGGTATCGCTCTCGCCCAGCCGGCATGGGCGCAGGACGCGGCCCAGGGCGGCCCCGATGCGACGCCGGGCGACTCCGCAGCGGACGACGATAACCCCAAGGACAGCAGCGCGATCGTCGTCACCGGTTCTCGCCTCGTGACGAACGGGATGACTTCACCGGTGCCGGTGACCGCGGTCCAGGCCGAGGAACTGGCCAAGATGGATCCGACCGCGCTGATCAACAGCCTCAGCCAACTGCCGCAATTTTATGGCAACCAGACACCCAACAACTCCAACTTCTTTACCCGCGGCGGCACCGGCAACCTCAACTTGCGCGGCCTCGGCCCCAACCGCACGCTGACCTTGCTCAATGGCCGTCGAGTTCCGTCGAGCAGCGCGTTTGGCGGGGTCGACGTGAACCTGTTCCCCGAGGCCATGATCAAGGGCATCGAGACCGTCACCGGCGGCGCCTCGGCCGCCTATGGCAGCGACGCCGTGGCGGGGGTCGTCAATTTCCTGCTCGATACCAGGTTCGACGGATTTGAAGCCGACCTGCAGTTCGGCGCCACTTCGCGTGGCGACGGCAACAATATGGAAGCGAAGCTGGCCTTCGGCACTGACCTGGGCGAGCGCGCGCATGTGCTGATTGCGGGATCATACGCGAAGCAGGACGGTATCCACCAGCTCACCAGCCGCGACTGGTACAACGGCACCGGAGCCGTTCAGGTGGGCGGCGTGTGGACCGATTTTCCCAACGTTCATTCGGTCACCGGGTCGTTCGACGGGGTCATCTACGCGCCGGGCACCGCGATCAACGGCCTGGCCTTCAACCGCGGCGGCGGATACGCGCCGCTCGTCGTGGGCTCTCCCTCCCAGGGGGTCGTGGGCAACGGCGGGCGCGCGGTCGGCGGCGGCGGCGATGACCTCAATGCAGAACTGTTCACGCTCTATCCGGATACGGACAGATATTCGGCGTTCGCCTATGGCGATTATGAACTGACCGACAATTTCAAGGTCTTCGCCCAGTTCATGCGCGGCTATAACCATCAGTTCCAGTATAACGTTACGCGCGGCTCTCTGTTCGGATCGCCGACCGCCATCACGATCTTCCAGGACAACGCGTTTCTGCCCGAAGCGCTGCGCCAGATCATGATTGCCAACAAGATCCCCTCGTTCGCCCTGCGCCGCGTCGGCAGCATCGAGGACATCGGTGACGTCTGGTACGAGGACAGGGTCACCCAGAACGTCGGCACAGTGGGGTTTGACGGTACGATCGGCAGCGGAGGCTTCCTCGATGGCTGGAAATACGACGGCTATTACCAGTACGGCCACAGCGAGCGGGTGTGGGACCAGTACACCCTCCGCGTTGATCGCATCTTCGCCGCGGTCGACGCGGTCAGAGATACCGGCGGCAACATCGTGTGCCGCGTATCCACCTTTGCCGGCGGCGCAGCGGCCTTCCCAGGGTGCCAGCCGATCAATCTTTTCGGCCGGGGCAACGCATCCTCTGGCGCGGTCGACTATGTGCTGGGCAACGACGTCGGGCTCAACGTCAGCGCCCCGCTGTATTTCGCCAACCTTGGCTACACCGGCGAGACGCTCGACTACACGTCGGTGGCCCCCAAGCGCAATATCACGACATTCGTCCAGCACTTCGCCGAAGTGTCCGCGCACGGTGACCTGTTTGACGGCTGGGCGGGTCCGATCTCGCTGGCGCTGGGCGCGTCCTACCGCAAGGAGACGATCCACCAAGTGGTGCAGGACACCGCCAACCTCGGTTCGAATTTCGACGGCGCGGTTCACCCTGTAATGTGCAGCAACGCCGCGATCGGACTGCGCGGGGTCAACCCGGCCGATTGCGCCAATACGGTCGCGTTCCAGTTTTCAAAGGTATCGAACATCCAGGGCGCGGCCGAGGTCAAGGAAGGCTTCGCCGAAACACTGATCCCGCTGTTCGACAGCCATCACGGCACCAGCGCCACGCTCGACCTTGCCGCGCGGGTCGCCAACTATTCCGGTTCGGGCACGATCCTCGCCTACAAGGCCGGGCTCGATGCCAACGTGATCGACGGGCTGCGGCTGCGCGGGACCTATTCGCGCGACGTCCGCGCGGGCAATTTGTCGGAGCGTTTCGACAAGACCGGGGGCAGCGGCAACGTCACCGATCCGCGCACCGCCGCGCAGAATGCGACCTATGGCGGCACGACTTACGTCACCACGATCTTTTCGGGCGGCAATCCTGCCATCAAGCCGGAAAAGGCCGACACCTTCACCGCCGGAATCGTGTTCCAACCGCAATTCCTGCCAGGGTTTTCGGCGTCGGTCGACTGGTACAAAGTCAGCATCGCGGGAGCGATCGCGACGGTCGGAACCAACGAAGTGGCGCGGCGCTGCTTCGCCGACAACGATCCTCAGTTCTGCGCGCTGGTGACAACCGACCCGGCGCAGGGCGGTAAGATCATCCTGGTCGGCAACCAGTTCGTCAACGTCGCGCAATCGCGCGTCGAAGGTGTCGACGCCGAGCTTGGCTATCGCTCAGCCGTCACCCTGCTGGGTGGCGACGAACGGATCAGCTCGCGGGTGTTCCTGACCTGGCTGCGCGACCGCTCCGACGTCGGCGCCACCGGTGTCGTCACCCGGTTCGACGGGCTAACCGGCCTGGCTCCGGATACCGGGGCGCAGGGGCTGTTCCCTTCGTTCAAGGCGACCGGCAACATCACATACGCCAATGGCCCGTTCTCGCTGTTTCTCCAGGGACGGGTGATCGGCAAAGGCAAGCGAACCTACCTGATCGGGGCCGCCGCCGCGGTGGAAGGGACCAACATCGCCGACAATTCGGTGCCCGCTGTGTTCTATGCCGACATGCGGGTGTCGTACGATCTGGAGGTCAACGGCAACAAAGTGGAGCTGTGGGGCTCGGTCACCAATCTGCTCGATCGCGATCCTCCGGTAACCGGCACGTACTCGACGTTCAGCGGCGCCTCGACGCAATATAATGCCGGATTGTTCGATGTCCTCGGCCGCCGCTTTACGATGGGTGTCAAGTTGAAGGTGTGACCCATGGCGCACAGCACGGCCGCGGCGCGGGCTTGCGCCTGATCGGGCTGCGGCACAGACAGGAGCGGGAACGGGCGGATTTTCGCCATAAATACGGCCAGACGGGGTAGAGGATCGCGCATGAATGATGGAATAACCCGCCGCTTCGCCATTGCCGGCGCGCTCGGCACCGCGGCCGCGCTGTCGGTCGGAACACCCGCCGTGCCCCAGGCGACACGGCGCAAGCCCAACGTGCTGTACATCATGGCTGACGATCTCGGGTACGCCGACCTGTCATGCTATGGTCGGCGTGATTACCGGACTCCGGTGCTCGACGGCCTGGCCAGCCAGGGGATGATGTTCACCCACGCCTACGCCAACAGCGCGGTGTGCACCGCTACTCGTGTGGCGCTGATCACCGGCCGCTATCAGTACCGCTTGCCGATCGGCCTGCAGGAACCGCTCGCCGGCGCTGACATCGGCGTGCCGCCGTCGAGCGAGCACCCGACGCTCCCCTCATTGATGCGCGACGCGGGCTATCGCACCACGCTGATCGGCAAATGGCACCTCGGGATGCTGCCCAAGTTCGGTCCGTTGCAGAGCGGGTACGACGAGTTCTGGGGGCTGCGCGGCGGCGGAGTGGACTACTATACCCACGGCTTCGGTGGCCGGACTGACTTGTGGGACGGCGATACCCCGGTCGATCAGGTCGGCTACATGACCGACCTGATCGCTGATCACGCCATGGCGACGCTCGATAAGCGCGCGCGCGACAAGCGCCCGTTCTTCCTCAGCCTGCACTTCACCGCGCCGCATTGGCCATGGGAAGCCGACGATGCCACGGGCCAGGCGGAAAGCCAGCGCATCGCGACGAAGCCCGGCGATGGCGGCGTGCAGGACTACGACGGCGGTGACCAGGCGACTTATGCAGCGATGATGCGCTCGCTCGACAGCAACATCGGACGCATCCTCACCCGGCTGAGCGCGCTTGGGCTGGAGCGTGACACCATCGTGGTGTTCACCAGCGATAACGGCGGCGAACGGTTCAGCGATACTTGGCCGTTTACCGGCAAGAAGACCGAACTGCTCGAAGGCGGGCTACGCATCCCGGCGATCGTGCGCTGGCCCGGACTGGTGCGCCCCGGCAGTCACAGTACCGTGCCGATCATTACCATGGACTGGCTGCCGACGTTCGTGGCCGCCGGTGGCGGGCGGGTCGATCCGGCCTACCCCAGCGACGGGACCGATATCCGCACTCCGCTGGCCGGCGGCACTTTGCCCGAACGCAGCCTGTTCTGGCGGTTTGGCAACAAGCAGCAGCGCGCCGTTCGCCGCGGTCAGCACAAATACCTCCGGATCAACGGCAACGAATTCCTGTTCGACGTCGTCGCCGATCCACTCGAGCGCGCCAATCTCAAGGTCCGGATGCCCGCCAAGTTCGCCGAGCTGAAGCGTTCGTGGGAGCAGTGGGATTCCGGGATGCTCCACGATCCGCGCGCGCCGAGCGCCGGGAATACGCCCGACCATCTGGCCGACCACTTCGCGCCGCCCGCATCTCCCCCGCCTGACCCCGGGCGCGGGCTCTAGGCCGGCTGGAGCGTTCCTTCGAGGTCAGCCTTGGGCCGGCCGATCGCGCCCAGCAGCAGGATCAGCAGCGCCACCACCACCGCAGGGATCGCGACCATCAGCAGGATCGTCTGCAACGACAGCGACCAGCCGAGCGCGAGCCCGCCGATCAGCGGGAACGCTATCCCGCCGATCCGGCCCGAGCCGCCGGCCCAGCCAATCCCGCTGCTGCGCATCTCGGGCGGATAGCCGAGCGTCGCTAGATTGTTGATGCCGGTCTGTCCGCCGACCTGGCAATAGTTCCACACCACCAGCCCGACCACGAACATCACCGACCCGGCGGGAAGGTAACCGAGCGCGCCGATCGCGATCGCATCGACGAAGAAGAACCCGGCGATCAGGATGTAGGGGTTCACCCGGTCCATCAGCCAACCCATCGTCAGCGTGCCGAGCGCGCCGCCGACGAAGCCGATCATCAGGTACTTGGCGAATTGCTGGACCGGCATCCCGCCAAGTTCCTGGAAATACGTCGGCAGCCAGTTGGCCATCAGCGCAATGTTGCCCATCGCCATGAAGCACGCGGCCCACAGGATCGCCGTCTGCAAGCGGTAGCGCGGCCCGAACATCGCGAGCGGCCCGGTCTGCTCGGGCCTGGGCGCATTGCCGAGATGGAACACCTCCTCTCCCGTGATCCCCGCGCTACGATCGATCTCCCGCACGACTTGGCCAATGCGCCGATCCGCCGGGTTACGCGCTACGCGGAATGGCAGCGATTCCGGAATCAGCAGCAGCAGCGGCAGCCCGACCAGCGGAAGGACCGCGCCGAGCCAGAAGCCGATCTGCCAGCCGTAAATATCGAGCATCCACGCGGCCATCGCGCCGCTGGCGATGTTGGCGCCGGAAAAGCACACCAGCGCGATCGCCATGAACGAGGCCCGCCGCCGCCGCGGGGTCATCTCGGACAACAGCGCCAGCGCGATCGGCAACATCGCCGAAAAGAAAATCCCGGAGATTCCACGCAACCACATCATCATCGTGGTCGAAGTCGAATAGGCCGCCCACGCCGAGAGCACGCCAAAGATCGCCAGGCTTAGCGCCAGCACCGGCTTGCGCCCGATCCGGTCGGCCAGCGGCGGCATCGCGAACGCGCCAACCGCCATGCCCACTTGCTGGGCGGTGATCACCCCGGTCATGCCCTTGGGGGTGGTACCCAGCCCGGCCGCGACCGCCGGCAGGATCTTGCCGAAGAAATACATGTCGAAGCCGTCGATGAAGAGGATGATCGAGCATACGACGAGCAACGTGAGCTCGCGCCAGCCGATCGGCCGGGCGTCGATGAACGCTGTCACGTCGAACCGTTTGTCGCTCAATGGCCTCTCCTCCGCCAAGCAGAGTGGCCGCGAGGGCCGCGAAGGTCAATCGGCGGCGGCAGGCTGCGGATGGTGCGGGACCAGCACCAGCGTCCCTTCTTCGACCCGCCACGAGGCCAGGCGGCTGAGCAGGTTCATGCCGATGACATTGGTTGGCCCGAGATTGGGCGCGATGATCGCGTCAAGCCCACGCGCCGCCACGCTGCCAAAGCGCAACTCCTCGATCGAGGTGAGTTGCGCGGCTACTGTGCCATTGGCGGTCTGCATCTGCACCGGGACCACCGTCGCGCGAGGCGTGAGTCCAGCTGCGGCCGCCGTTTCGCCCGAGACCGCGGTCAGCGTTGCGCCGGTATCGACCAGAAAACGCGCCCGATGGCCGTTGACGCGCGCCGTGATCCAGTAATGCCCGTCGCGCGCCAGGGGGACCCGCGTTTCGCCGCCCTCGACCACTTGCTCGGGCATGCCCAGTGCGGGCACCGCCAGATCGAAGCGCGGATCGAGCCGCGACAACTGGAGCACAACCAGCAGGAGGATGGCCATCAGCCCGAGCGTGCTGGTCATGCGCAAAGTTCGCCCCAGCGCCGGCAACGGGCGGATCAGCAGCGAGCCGAGAATACCGAGCAGCATCGCGCCGACCGCCGCCAGCAACAGCAGCGATTGGGGCAGTTGGTGAAGCGTGCTGGCCAGTTTCTGCCAGGCCGGTCCGAAGTCCATGGCGTTCGATATAAGCCGCGCCAGCTTGCTTGGCGATGACTGCTAGGGTGCGGTTGGCGGACGCCCGAACGCTGGCGTGGCGGCCACCACCTGATCGGACGGCCAAGCGAGCCGCTCCGCGGCGGCGGCATACGTCGCGTCGAGAAATTCCTGCACCAGCGCGCTGGGTTCGGGCGCCGTCCTGACCGCCGCATATGGCAGCAAGAATTCGCCGAGTTCGCCGTTCCACCCGGCCGCGCCCGGCAACCCGGCGCTGCCGCCAAGGCCCTCCGGAGTGGGATAAGCATAGGCGTAGAACGCCGCCTGCGGACAGGCATCGTTGCCCGGCCAGAACCCCGCGCTTATCACCTCGTGGCTATAGGCCTCGCGCGCCACCGCGTCGGGCAAACCCGGGAATCCGCCTGGATGCGGCGGGGCGGTGCGACCGGAGAAACGCGACACGGCCAGGTCGAAGCTGCCCCAGAACAAGTGGCTCGGCGAGCTCTTGCCGCGATACAGCGACCTGAACGCGACCAACTCGCGGTCCGCTAGCAGGAACGCGCGGTGCACCCGGCGCGCGCACTCGGGGTCCCACGCACGCGGCCGATCATCCTCGACAAACCGCACGGCATCGGGAATTTCGTTGGGTCTTCCATAAAGCGGCGCCGGCAGTCCGAGCGCGGCGAGAAGCGCGGACAATTCGCTGTGAACCTCGGCTATCGGTTTGCCGGCCACCTCCAGCACCGACTGGGAGCCGCTATCGCAGGCCACACGGATCGTCCCGTCGAGAAAATCGAGCTCGGCGCTGAACTGGCGCGCGCCGCCGGGCAGGCTGCGGGTAATCGCACCGCGCGGGGTCATCCGCAGGGTCACCTGCCAACTGTGGTTGGTCCACGGCAACAGCCGCAACGGCAATTTGCCGACCAGCTGCAGCAGCAGGTGGAGGCTTTCGATCGTCGGCTTGTCGGCCGTATAATCGAGGCGCGGCCACTCGCTCATGGAGCGTGGCGCGGCTGGCTCGCTTCAGCGAGGATCAGCGAGAACCGCGCCTCGCTGTCGAGCCAGCGCTTGATCGGCGTCCACCCGCCGGCAAGCAGCAGGGTATTCTGGCTGCGGCGGTCGAACTTGTGGCTGTTCTCAGTATGGATCGTCTCGCCGTCGGCCATTGTGAAGCGGTGGCCGGAAACCTCGAAGGCGATCGCTTCGGTCGCTTCCAAATGCATCTCGATCCGCGCCCAGGTGTCATTCCAGCGCGCCACGTGGCGCAGCTTGTCGACCGGAATTGTGCCGTCCAGTTCGCGGTTGATCCGCCGCGCGAGGTTGAGATTGAACGCCGTGGTGACCCCGGCCGCATCGTCATAAGCGGCCTCGAGCACGCCGGGATCCTTGATCAGGTCCATCCCGATCAGCAGCTGCGCGTCCGCCCCCAGCGTGGCCCGCATCGAGCGCAGCAGATCGACCGCTGTCGGCGCAACCATGTTGCCGATCGTGGACCCGGGGAAGAATCCCAGTTTGGCGAGCCCGGCAACCGCGTCGGGCATGACTACCGGCTTCATGAAGTCGGCCTCAACCGGATGAATCGGCAGCCCGGGAAACTTGGCCGCCAGTTCATCGGCCGATGAGCGCAGGAAATCGCCCGAGATGTCGAGCGGGACATAGGCGGCAGGATCGACGCATCCGAGCAGGAGCGGGGTTTTCACCGACGAGCCCGATCCGAACTCGACCACCGCCCTGCCCGATGGAATCAAGTCGCGGAACTCGCCGCAGCGCTGGCGCAGGATCTCGGTTTCGGCGCGCGTAGGATAATATTCGGGTAGCTGGGTGATGGCTTCGAAAAGTCGCGAGCCTTCCTCGTCGTAAAACCAGCGCGCGGGCACCGCCTTGGGGACCTGCGAAAGGCCCGCCAGGACATCGGCGCGGAACGCCCGGTCGACCCCGTTGTGGTCGAGCTCGACGAGCGTCAGGCCGGGCTCCGCTCTCACAGATCTTTCGCCACGCGCAGACCGGTGAACTGCCACCGCTGATGAGGATAGAAGAAATTGCGGTAAGTAGCGCGCGAATGGCCACGCGCGGTGGCGCAGCTGGCCCCGCGCAGAACCACTTGCCCGGACATGAACTTGCCGTTGTATTCGCCCACCGCGCCTGCCGCCGGCTTGAACCGCGGATAAGGCAGGTAGGCCGAGCGGGTGAACTGCCAGCAATCGCCGAACAGGTCGGTCCCGCCCTGTGGCAAGGGAACTTCGGCGCCGTCGAGCTGATTGCCGCCCGCGGCATCGTGGTCTTGCGCGATGGCTTCCCACTCGAATTCGCTCGGCAGCCGGGCACCGGCCCAGGTGGCAAAGGCATCGGCCTCGTAATAGGAAATGTGCGTCACCGGCTTGTCCGGCTCGCGCGCCAGCCAGCCGGCATGCGTAAAATGCTCGTGGTCGCGCCAGTAGAGCGGTGCTGAAATGCCCTCTGCCTGGACCCAGGCCCACCCGTCCGACAGCCACAGCGACGCGGTGCGATAGCCGCCGTCGGAAATGAACTCGCTCCATGCGCGGTTGGTCACCAGCCGCGCCGCCACCGCGAACGGTTCGAGCAAAACGCGGTGGGACGGCCCTTCGTTGTCGAACGCGAAACCTTCGCCCGTGTAACCGGTCAGCTCGATCCCGCCGGGATGTTCGTGCCACGCCGGTTCACGGGGATCGTGCACCCCGCTGGGGGGGCGATCGGGCGAACCGAACATGGCCGGCCCCAACGGATTGTGGAACAGCGCGTGCTTGATATCGGTCAGCAGCAGTTCCTGGTGCTGCTGCTCATGCGCGATGCCGAGCTCGATCAGCGCCGCGTGGCGCGGGTCGGCGAGCAGCGGCGCCATGGCGGCATCGACGTGCTCGCGCCACGCCAGGAGCTCGCCCACTGCCGGGCGCGACAACATGCCCCGGCTGGCGCGCGCGATCCGCTCGCCCTCGCCTTCGTAGTAGGACTTGAACAGGAACGGCCAGGTCTCGTTATACAACCGGTAGCCGGGGACGTGATCGCGGAGCAGGAAGGTTTCGAAGAACCACGTCGGGTGCGCCAGATGCCATTTCGCCGGCGAGGCATCGGGCATCGACTGAAGCGTCGCGTCGGCTTCGGACAGCGGCGCGACCAGCGCCGTGCTGTGCCTCCGGGCAGCGCGAAACCGTTCGGTCAGGCTGAGCGGCTCGGCAATGTTCGGCTGGCGGTTGAGTTGAGGCAAGCGGTCTTCCCCGGGGACAGGCCGCCGCTAGATGGGGCTGGCATGCGACAAAGAAAAGGCGGCGGGCGGGAGTTTGTTCCGCTCAGGCGGCACGGCGCAATTGGTTGCGGCCGCCTTCCTTGGCTTCATACAGAGCACCGTCGGCGCGGGCGAGCAAACCGGCGGCGTCATCTCCGACGCGCAATTGCGCCAGGCCGAGGCTGATCGTGGCGCGGGGCAGCCCATCGTCGCCTCGGCTGTCCGCGACCGCCAGCCGCAACCGCTCGGCCAATGAACGCGCCCGCGTAGGGGTCATCCCCGGCAACAGGCACACGAATTCCTCGCCGCCGATCCGGCCGACCAGATCGTCGCCCCGCGTCACGCTGCGGGCGAGGCGCGCGATCTTGCGGATAACGTCGTCTCCGGTGGCGTGGCCGAAGCAGTCGTTAATCCGCTTGAAGTGATCGATGTCGAACATCACCAACGTCAGCGGCTCGTCCAGGCCGCGGGTCGCCGCGATCAGCCGTTCCAGCCAGTCGAACGTGGCGCGGCGGTTGGCGAGGCCAGTCAACGGGTCGGTATTAGCCAGGATCTGCAATTCGGCGGCCTGGGAGATCGCTTGCTCGCGTGCGGCGCGCAAGGCGTTCTCGCGGTCGATCTGTTCCGTCACGTCCATCGCCACCGCGAACAACGCGACCCGCTCGCCGGCATCATCGAATTCGTTGGTTACATTCATTTCGAGCATACGCGAGGCACCATGCGCGGGGTTGACCCGGTATTTGATCCTGTATGGATTGCGGTCATCGCGGTGGGCGGCAAAATGGGCAAACAATTCTTCGCCCCCGTCGGGCAGCAGAGCGCGGACGTTGCCGGGATCGGGCGCCATATCCGGCGGCAGTCCGTGGAGCTGGAGCATCAGCGGCGACCAGTCTTGCGCGCCTGTCCGCACGTCGTAACGCCAGCGGCCAATTCCGGCGAGGGACTTGGCGAGATTGAGGATCGTCACGCTGTCGCGCAGTTGACGGTTCTGCTCGCGCAACATCGCCTGCAATTGCTCGCGCGACAACAGCACTGCGGCGATCGGCAGCGCGCTCGCGAGTAGGAGCACCATCTGGAGCTGCAGCGCGAGGCCAGCTGAAAACGGATCCACCTCCCACCCCACGACCGGCGTTCCCGTCCGCAGACTGACCAGGGTACCGGCGGCACAAAACGTCAGCACGGCGCAAGCGCCCCCCATCTGCCCAAAACGGATCACCACAAAGATCGTCGCTGCCAGCAGCAACGGCATCAGGCCCGCAACCGGCGCGGCCAGCACGGCAACTCCGAGCACCATGAGGGCCGTGATGGTCAACGCGAAGTAAGGTTTCGGCTCGTAAGCAAAAATCCGCACCCGCTGGTCGCCGAAGCCAAAGTGCTGGCGCAGCTTCAACAGCGCCGGAGTACCGGCCAGCACACCCAGAACGGTCCCGAGAAACCGCCATGCGAGTTCGGACTGGTTCGCCGCCGGATGAAACGGGAACGCCACTAGCGCCCCGGCGGCACCTCCAAGCATGGCACCCCCGAACAGCCCGACCACCTGTGCGACGCCGCGCGGACTGGACTTGCGCCGCCCCAACACCTTGATGCCGACGATACCGCAGACGATGGCCTCGACCTGGTTGCCGAGAGTGTAGCCCAGCGCAAACACCGGATCCCCCAGCTGGCTCCACAAGGTCAGGAACTGGCATACCGCGAGGACCCCGAGCAGCCGGGGCCAGCGCTTTACCGGCGTAGCGAACAGCGCGGCCACCGCGACCGCGCTTGGCAGCCACAAAACCATAGTGGCACCCGCCGCAAAAAGACGCACCGAGGCCATCGCCACCGCGCTCCAGATGAGCCCGGTTAGCAATGGACCCTGCCATCGTTTGCTGCGTGTCACCGCTGTCCCCCGATCCTTCGGGGTCCGCTGTGGGCCGGTTATGGCTAAGCGCCGGCTAAGTCACCACTACGCAAAAACCGCAAGTCGGCTTTACGCCACTCGCCGGTGGCGCTCGGTTCGTTCGAGGTTGAGCATCTCCGCCACCAGGAACGCCAGCTCGAGCGATTGCGCGGCATTGAGCCGCGGGTCGCAATGCGTGTGATAGCGGTCGGCAAGGCCCGCATCGGTAATCGCCACCGCGCCGCCGGTGCACTCGGTTACGTCCTGACCGGTCATTTCAATGTGGATACCGCCGGCGTGCGTGCCTTCCGCCCGATGGACGGCAAAGAAGCCGCGCACTTCGGCCAGGATGCGATCGAACGGCCGGGTCTTGTACCCACTGGCCGCCTTGATCACGTTGCCGTGCATAGGGTCGCAGCTCCACACCACCGGGCGACCTTCGCGCTCGATCGCGCGGATCAGGCGCGGCAGTCCGGCCTCGACCTTGTCATGGCCAAACCGTGCGATCAGCGTGATCCGCCCCGGATCGCGCGCCGGGTCGAGTGTGTCGAGCAGTTTGAGCAGCGTATCGGGCTCGAGGCTCGGACCGCACTTCACCCCCAGCGGATTGCCCACTCCCCGCAGGAATTCGATGTGCGCGCTGCCTTCGAACCGGGTGCGGTCGCCCACCCACAGCATATGCGCGCTGGTATCGTACCAGTGCCCGGTCAGCGAATCCTCTCGCGCCATCGCCTGTTCGTACGGCAGCAGCAGCGCTTCGTGGCTGGTGTAGAAGCTGGTCGACTTGAGCTGCGGGACGGTTTCCGGATCGATCCCGCACGCCTCCATGAAGTCGAGCGCTTCGCCGATGCGGTCGGCAACGTCGGTGAACTTGTCCGCCCACGGGCTGCGGCCCATGAAATCGAGCGTCCAGCGGTGGACCTGGCGCAAGTTGGCATAGCCGCCTCCGGCAAACGCGCGCAGCAGGTTGAGCGTGGCCGCCGCCTGGCTGTAGGCGCGGACCATCCGTTCGGGATCGTTGCGCCGTGCCTCGGGCGTGAATTCGATTCCATTGACGTTGTCACCCAGATAGCTTGGCAGCTCGACGCCATCGATCGTCTCGGTCGGCGCGCTGCGTGGTTTGGCGAACTGGCCGGCCATGCGCCCCACTTTGAGCACCGGCAGCTTGCTGGCGAAAGTCATCACCGCCGCCATCTGGAGCAGCACGCGAAAGGTATCGCGGATATTGTTGGGATGGAATTCGGCGAAGCTTTCGGCACAATCGCCGCCTTGCAGCAGAAATCCGCGGCCCGCCGCGACTTCCGCCAGAGACGCCTTCAGTTCGCGTGCTTCCCCGGCGAACACCAGCGGCGGATAGTTCGCCAGCGTGCGCTCGACCCGCGCCAGGTCGGCGGTATCGTTGTAAACCGGCAAATGCCGGGCCTCGTGCCGCTGCCAGCTGCCAGGAGACCATTCGAGTCCCACGCGATTTCCACCCTTGTCCGAAAGGCGGCGCCTCTACGCCTGCGCCGCCGTGCTTGCAAAGGTTACATCGGTTATCGCCTGGCTGCGGTCGCCGCCCGTGCCGCAGGGGCTTTGTCCGACACGATCGCGACGCGGTACCCCTCGTGCTGGCCGAGATAGCGCGCCGCCAGCGCCTGCATTTCCGCGCGCGTCGTCTCAGTGTAGTCTTTGACGAGCGACGGCAGGTACGCGATCCGGTTCGGATCGTAAGCCGCGCCCTGCAGTTGGTTGATCCAGAATGTGTGCGCCGGCAGCATACGATTGAGCAACTGTAGCATGGGTTCGGTTACCCGCGCGAGTTCGTCAGCGGTCGGGCCGTTTTTCACCAGATCGTCGGCTATCTTGTCGGCTTCGGCAAAGAACGCCGGCACCTGGCTCGGTGGCAGTTGCGCCAAGGCGATAATCTTGCCCCCGCTGCCGACGTCGAGCGGCCATTGCGACGCCACTGTAGGTGAGTAGCTGGCCCCCGACCGCTCACGCAACGCATCGATTAGGCGATTGGAAACGATCTGCGCCAGAAGTTCCAGCTTGCGGCTCTGCGGCAGCCCAGCCGATCCGCCACCGGTCGGCCACGCGATCAGCGCCGCCGCCTGGTCCGCGTCGCCGTGGTGCGTAACGACCAGCGGTCGCGCGTTGGCCATGGGAAAACGCACGCCCTTGGCCAGCACATCGGCCGGGACCGGCTGGCGCGGCGGGAGCGCGCCAAAGGTCTTCGACAAGGCCTGGACGACCGTGTCCCGGTTGAAATCGCCGAACACTTCAACCTCAATCGGCCCCTGCGCGAGCAGGCGTGACCACACTTGCTTGAATTTCTCGGGCGTTGCCGCTTTCAGGTGCGCCGGATCGGGGGCCGCATAGCGGGGGTCGTGGTCGCTCAGCCAGAAGTCGAGATCGCGGTTGATCAACCCGGTGGGATTGCCGGAATAGGCCTCGTAGCCCAGGATGCCACTGGCCTTGGCGCGTTCGAACGGTGCCACGTCCCAGCGGGGCTGCGCCAGCTTGGCGGCGAACAGGTAGAGCTGATCCGCCACGTCGACATCGCGCGTCAGGCCCTCGAACACGAACGTCCCGTCCTCAACATTGAAACTCAAGCCGATCTTGCGGCCCGACAGGATGCGATCGAGCGCGTCCTGTCCGAGCGGTCCTATCCCCGATGCCATCAGCGCCGCTTCCCCAAGCGGCGCATAAACCGCTTCGTCGGGCGCGATGGCGCGCAGGCCGGCCCCGAAGCGCACCCGCACGGTCACCCGCCCGGGCTCATTCTCGCTCCGCCGCAGCAACGCCCGCACGCCGTTCGCGAACGTAACGCCCTCGACGTCGAGATCGTTGAAAATTCCCAGCGGCCCGCTGGCAGTCGGCGCCTGCGCAGGGCCGATCGGCGGCAGCGACGCGAAATCGACCGGCTTGCCACTGTTTCGCCCAGCCCCGCTGGCTAACACTGGCGCGAGCATCGCTGTTCTGAGCGCGGCCGGATCGGCTTCCGCCACGACGGGCGTCAACACCAGCGCGCGGATCACGTCGCCTTGGAACAGCGCCTTGGTGTGGGCGTGCACCTGCGCGGGCGTGAACCGGTCACGCATCGCGCGAAACACCTGCAGGAAGGTCTCGGGCGACGCGACCGATTCACGAATATCGACCGCGCCCACGATTTCATCCGCCAGCGCCGCGCCCGCTTGAATCCGGCTTTGCTCCACCTGGTTGGCGAACGTAACATCGAAATTGGCCAGTTCCTGGTCGATCTCGGCCTGCGTCGGCGGCGTGGCGGCCGCATCGGCGATGACCGCGCGCACTTCGGCGAGCGGCGTTTTCCAGTCGGCGGTCAAGGGCGCGAACGAGATATAGGTCAGGTCGGCCGAACGGCTGGTCTTGTCGCGGTCGATTGCCGCGTAGAGGTAGCTTCCACCGGAACGAGCGCGCGTCTCCAGACGCCGGTTGACGACCGCCTCGGCAATCGCGTCGATCAGCAAGCCCCGGTTGTACTCGAGGTTGTCGACCACCCCGTGCCACGGGCGCACATAGGCGAACGTGACACCGCGCGGCTGGCCGGGCTCGACCAGCACGCGGTTCTCGCCCACGGGATTGTCGGAGGGGGTGCCGGCGGGTGCCTTGGGCACGCCGAAATTCGGCTCGGCCGGTTTGGGTCCAATCGCCTGCCAGTCGCCAAAGTACTTCTCGACCAGCCCGGCCAAAACTTGCGGGTCGGCATCGCCGACAACGACCACCACGGTTGTGTCCGGGCGGTACCAGTGGCGGTGGAAGGCCTGGACCGCAGCCGGAGTGGCGGCGCGCAAGGTGGCGAAATCGCCGATCGGCGGCCGCGTGGCGAGCGGCTGGCCGGTGAAGAACAGTTCGCGCTGCGCATCGGCGACCCGCTTGTCCGCGCCCGCTCGCTCACGCCCTTCGGCCAGCACGATCGGCAAATCGGCCGCGAGATCGGCGGAGCTCAGGGTCGGTTCGCGGACCATGCCTGAAAACAGCTTGATGCTGTCTTCGAGCTGCGGTTTCGCGTTGGGCAGGTCGAGCTGGTAGACCGTCTCCGTCGGGCTGGTGATGGCGTTGGTATCGGCCCCGAAGCGTGCTCCGAGCCGCTGGAAGTGCGGGATCGCCTCGCCGTTGCCGAGATATTTGGATTCGCGGAATGTCAGATGCTCGATCAGGTGGGCGAAACCGCGCTCGGAATCGGTTTCGTTGAGCGAGCCGGCATCGATCCGCACCCGCAGCGACACCTGCCCCGGGGGCACCCCATTGTTGCGGACCGCGTACCGCAAGCCGTTGGGCAGCGTGCCGAACACCCACAGCTTGTCGATCGGGATATCCGTCCCGCGGTAAATCCACGGATCGTTGGTCTCGGCGTAGCGCGGCGCCGGAATGGCGGCTGGCGGGGCAGTGATCGCCTGGCCTGCGGCCGGAATCGGCGACAGGAACAACGAGCTGAGGGCGAAAATGCGCAGCATGCGCGAAGGCGGATTCATCGGGCGCACTACGCTTGCCTTGGATGAAGGCTTGGTGAATGTCCACGCCCGCGCCAGCTTTCGATTGGTTTCGCGCGCTTGCGGCCAGTGCCCGGCGCTCCTACATCTCCACTATGTTCATCGAGACAGAAACCACGCCCAACCCGGCGACGCTCAAATTCCTCCCCGGCCGGCAGGTGATGCCCGCGGGCACGCGCGATTTCGCCTCGCCGGAAGAGGCCGACGCATCGCCGCTGGCGCAGGCGCTGTTCGACACCGGTGAGGTGACCGGCGTGTTTTTCGGGCGCGAATTCGTGTCCGTTACCGCCGCGCCGGGCGTGGACTGGTCGCAGCTCAAGCCGCAAGTGGTCTCGGTGTTGCTCGACCATTTCGTCAGCGAGGCGCCGCTGTTCGTGGCCGTCGGTGCGGCCGGCTTTTCGGTCCCCCCCGAAGACGAGACGATGGACGATGATCCGGCCGACGCGGAAGTTGTCGAGCAGATCAAGGAGCTGCTTGAGACGCGGGTGCGCCCCGCCGTGGCGAGCGACGGCGGCGACATCCGCTACCGGGGCTTCCGCGACGGAGTGGTTTACCTGACGATGCAAGGCGCCTGTTCGGGCTGTCCCAGCTCGAGCGCGACGCTCAAGCAGGGGATCGAAGGGCTGCTCAAGCACTACGTTCCCGAGGTCCACGAAGTCCGCGCCGCGTGATGGCCACGCCTCTGCCGGATGCGGCGCTCGACCAGCTGTTCCGCACGGCTCGCAGCTACAACGCCTGGCTCGAACGTGACGTAAGTAACGAACAGATCCACGCGATCTACGCGCTGGTGAAGATGGGCGCGACAAGCGCCAACCAGCAGCCCGCGCGGCTGTTGTGGTGCAAGTCCGCCCAAGCCAAGGCCCGTCTGGCGAGGCACGCCAGCGAGAAGAACCGCCCCAAGATCGACGGCGCGCCGGTTTGTGTGATCATCGGCATGGACCTTGAGTTTCACGAGCAATTGCCGTGGTTATTCCCGCATGCCGATGCCCGCAGCTGGTTTGCCGGCAGTGCCGCGCTGCGCGAAGCCAATGCGTTCCGCAATTCCTCGCTGCAGGGCGCTTACTTGATGCTCGCCGCGCGTGCGGTGGGTCTCGATTGCGGGCCAATGTCGGGGTTCGACAACGCGGCGGTAGATGCCGATTTCTTCGCCGACCAGCCGAACGTCCGTTCCAACTTCATCTGTTCGATTGGCTACGGCGACCCGGCCAGCATATTCGGCCGCAGTCCGCGACCCGAATTCGACCGCTTCAACCAGGTTATATAAAGCGCCCACGCGTGCGCACGTTGGTCATCGACAGCGCAACCGAAGCGTGCTCGGTCGCCCTGTTCGACGGATCGCAGCTTATCGCCGGAGCATACGAGATACTCGGGCGCGGCCATGCCGAGCGACTAGTGCCGATGATCGCCGAGCTGCCGGACAGAGGCCGCGCCCCGCGCATCGCGGTGTCGCTTGGCCCGGGCAGCTTTACCGGCGTCCGCATCGGACTGGCCGCGGCGCGCGCGCTGGGGTTTGCGTGGTCCGCCGATGTGCTCGGTTATCCGACGCTGGCGCTGGTGGCCGCGATGGCGCGCCAGGAAGGGCCCGGCCCGGTGACCGTGTGCATGACCGGGGGCCATGGCGAGTGGTTCGTGCAAGGCTTCGACGCGAATGGCCTCCCCGAGCACCCCTGGGCGTCGCTCACCCCGGACGCCGCAGCGGCGGCACCTGCCCACTCGCTTTGCGCCGGCAGCCAGGCTGAGGCCCTGGTCGGAGCCCGCGGAGGCGCCGGCCGAGCGCTCCAGATGCTGCCCGATGCGCGCGAGTGGCTGCTCCTGCCACCCGCTCTGCTCACCGCCGCGCCGGCGCCCATCTATGGCCGGGCGCCCGATGCCCGGCGGCCCGCATGACTGACGATCTGGACCGGATCATGGCGGTCATGGATCGTGCATTCGATCCCGCGTTCGGTGAAGCATGGACGCGCAGGCAAGTGAGCGACGCGCTGGCCGGACCCGGGTCGCACTATCTGCTCGCCTCAGCCACCGGCGAGTATCTCGCGCCCGGCGCCGAGGTGGCGGGATTCGCGCTGTCCCGCGGCGTGCTTGATGAAGAAGAGTTGCTGCTGCTGGCGGTCGACCCGCGCTATCGCAAATGCGGTGTCGGGACACGCCTGCTGCGCCGGTTCGTCGACAGCGCACGGGCGCGCGGGATGGCGCGGTTGTTTCTTGAAATGCGCGACGGAAATAGTGCCGAGGCGCTGTATCGGCAGCACGGTTTTGCGGTCATGGGGCGGCGGAAACAATATTACCGGCGTGGATCGGGCGCGCCGCTCGACGCGATTACGTTCGGTCTCGAGCTTTCAACGCGAGTTTAGACTCCCCTATTGGCGCTGACCCGCACGGCTATTCACATTCTCTTGTAACGAACGTGAATCAGGAGCAAGGCCGCTGCTTGCCTTCGGGCAAGATCGTGCCATCCGTCCCAATATCGATTAAAATCCTACATGAGGCTCAAATGGCTACACTTGAAAACGACATGAGCGAAACGCTCATTACCCTGACTTCCGATATCGTTGCGGCGCACGTCAGCAACAATGACGTCTCCGTCGAAGACGTCCCGGCCTTGATCCGCAACATTTACGGCGCGCTCGCCGGTCTTGGCGTGACACCGGTCGTGGAAACCAGGCCCGAGCCCGCCGTCTCGGTCCGCTCATCGGTCAAGAACGATCATCTCGTCTGTCTCGAAGACGGCAAAAAGATGAAGATGCTCAAGCGTCACTTGATGACCGACCACGGCATGACTCCGGTCGAGTATCGAGCCCGCTGGGGCCTTGCGGCGGATTATCCGATGGTCGCGCCCGACTACGCCGAGAAGCGGCGCGTGCTGGCCAAGCAGATCGGACTCGGCCGCAAGCCCGGCCAGCGCCGCGGCCGACCAAAAAAGGTCTGAGCTGGCTGCATTCCTCGTGCAGTTGAAAAAGTGCCCTGCCGCTCGCATAGTGGCAGGGTCTTTTCGCGAATAAGGACCCGCAGTGCACCAGCCGATCGATCTTGAAGCGCTGTGTGCGGAGCGCGGCCTGCGGATCACCGAGCAGCGCCGCGTGATCGCGCGCGTCCTGTCCGAGGCCGAAGATCATCCCGATGTCGAAGCGCTCCATGCGCGCGCGTCGGCGATCGACCCCAAGATCTCGATCGCCACTGTGTACCGCACCGTACGGCTGTTTGAAGACGCCGGGATTCTCGACCGACACGATTTCGGCGATGGCCGTTCCCGCTACGAAGCGGCACCTGAATCGCACCACGATCATCTGATCGATGTCGAGAGCGGCAAGGTCGTGGAGTTCGTCGACCCGGAACTGGAAGCGTTGCAGCGGCAGATTGCCGAGAAGCTCGGCTATCGCCTGGTCGACCACCGGATGGAGCTGTACGGCGTCCGCATCGACCGCACCGGCTGATCGCGGCACATCGGCAGTGCTGGCGGCGTTCAGGTGGCTGGGCGTCACGCTCGGCTTTGCTACGTTGGTGCCGCTGCACGTGCTGGTCAAGGCGCTCGGTGGCCGCGAAGTCATCCCACCGCTGTTCCTCGGGGCGATGGGGCGCATTGCGGGCTTGCGGGTCCGTACGGAAGGCACCCCCCGGCCTGGCGCGCTATTCTTGGCCAATCACGTTAGCTGGCTCGACATTCTGGCCCTGGCCGGCACCAGCCGGGGCATTTTCGTCGCGCACAGCGGGTTGGCGGTCCACGGCGGGCTGAAATGGCTGTGCGATCAGAACGATACCGTGTTCATCACCCGCGACAGGCGCGGCTCGATCGCGGCGCAAGTCCAGCAAGTCCGCGATGCGCTCGGGGAACGCCCGCTAGTGATCTTCCCCGAAGGCACCACTGATGATGGCACCGCCCTGCACCCGTTCAGGAGTTCGCTGCTGTCGGCGGTCGAGCCACTCGCGGGCGAAGTCCCGATCCAGCCAGTGGCGCTGGATTATGACGATGCCGCGGCGATCGCCTGGCACGGGCCCGAACCGGGCCTGGCGAACGTGCGCCGGATTCTCGCCCGGCGCGGGGAAGTCAGGCTGACGATCCGGTTCCTCGAGCCGCTGGCGGGCGCGCAGCTCGCGGACCGCAAGGCCATGACCGCTGCGGCGCAGGTCGCCGTCGGAGCGGCGTTGAGGCTTTAGTTTCCGCGGTGGATCGCTTATGCAGCGCGCCCCATGCAACAGCGCAGTTTACCCCGGACCTTCACGGTCAAAAGCTTCGGCTGCCAGATGAACGTCTACGATGGCGAACGCATGGCCGAACTGCTCGCGGTGCAAGGCATCGCGCCGGCGGCCCCGGGAGAGCAAGCCGATCTGGTGGTACTCAACACCTGCCACATTCGCGAGAAGGCGGCGGAGAAAGTCTATTCCGACATTGGCCGCCTGGTGAAGGCCGGGGGGGCCAACCCACCGATGATCGCCGTTGCCGGTTGCGTCGCCCAGGCCGAGGGCGAGGAAATCATGAAGCGCGCCCCGGCGGTGTCGATGGTGGTAGGACCCCAGGCCTATCATAGACTGCCAGAGATGATCCAGGGCGCGTGTGAGGGCCGCAACTCCACCGACACCGAAATGCCTGCGGACGCCAAGTTCGCCGCCCTGCCGGCGCGCCGGCGCGCCGGACCGAGCGCTTTCCTGACCGTGCAGGAAGGGTGCGACAAATTTTGCACGTACTGCGTCGTGCCGTACACGCGGGGTGCCGAGATTTCGCGATCGTTCAGTGCTTTGCTGGATGAAGCGCAGATATTGCTCGATGCCGGCGCGAAGGAACTCACCTTGCTCGGTCAAAACGTCAACGCTTGGACCGGGCGGGACGCCGAAGGGCGCCCATTGGGCCTTGACGGTTTGATAAGGGAACTGGCCAAGCTCCCGCAACTGCACCGCATTCGGTATACTACCAGCCATCCCAACGACGTCACCGAGGGTCTGATCGCGGCGCATCGCGACATTCCCAAACTAATGCCGTTCCTTCACTTGCCGGTGCAGAGTGGATCGGATCGTGTGCTGCGCGCGATGAACCGCAGCCACACCCGCGACAGCTACCTGGCGGTGCTCGACCGCTTCCGCGCCGCGCGGCCCGACATCGCGCTGTCAGGCGATTTCATCGTCGGCTTTCCGGGCGAAACCGAGGCGGAATTCGCCGATACGCTGCGGCTAGTCGATGCGGTCGGTTACGCGCAGGCGTACAGCTTCAAGTACTCGCCGAGGCCCGGGACGCCGGCCGCGACGATGGCTGGACAAATCGCTCCCGAGGTTATGGACGAGCGGTTGCAGCGCCTCCAGTCCGTGCTCAATCGCCACCAGCTCAGTTTCAACGAGGCCAGCGTCGGTTCCACCTGCGACGTGCTGATCGAGCGACGCGGCAAGCGCCCGGGCCAATGGCTCGGCAAGTCACCGTCGCTGCAATCGGTTTATTTCGAAGGAGATGCGCGCATCGGCGACCTGGTCTCGGTGACTCTCGAATCGGGCGGTCCCAACTCGCTGTCGGGAATCCTGCGCAAACCGGCCGTGGCATAACGAAAGGCCGCCGGCATGATGCCGACGGCCCGATCGTTTATTCCCGCAGTGTTCAGCGGTAATAGAAATCGCGGAATACGCGAACCACCCGTCCGTTGCGCGCATTGATCAAGAGGACATCGTTGCCGTAGCGGATGTACTGTTGGTTCAGGCCCGGGCGCGGCAAGCGGTAGCGGTTCCAGTCGCTGACCTGGTAACCGCGGCTCCAGAACGAGCGGTTGAGCTGCGCTCCAACGGCGACCTGGCGATAACGCATGCCACGCGGCGAAACATAGGCATCGCGGCGGAATTCGCTTCGGTGGGCCTTGCGATAGTCGCGCCAGTCCTCGCGCAGTTCTTGGCGGTCCTCGCGGGCCTCCTGATAGTCGCCGCGGGCAATATCGCGGCGGACTTCCTGCTGGCCCTGGCGGACTTCACGGGCGCTCTGGGCGCTGGCGACAGTCGGAATGAGAGCGGTGGCCGCAAACGCGGCGATCAGTATCTTACGCATTGAAATAGGCTCCTTTCGGTAATTCGACGTTTTCCCCTTGAGGCTTTCTGACGACCAGCCGGTGAATACCCCGGCAACGGCGTTGTCAGGTTCGATCCATAAGTGTCGCCGGCTTGCGACAATTGAGTGAAAATGAAATTCAGCGGTTCTCCTGCACGGCGAAACGCCCGTCGACGGGCGACTTTCCACCGTTCTGAATACGAGTTGTGCTTGCGGGCGCGCGACCCCGCCCTAAACTCCATCCAACAGCCGAAAGGAGCGCATGGCCCGCAAGTCGCATCGCATCGATTCTGGATCGATGCTCGCCCATCCCGAAGACCGGCGCGACGGTTCGCGCCGCGCGCGGGCGGAAGTTCTGTTCAAGGAACAATCGATGCTGGGCGCCCTGTTCGGTGAGTTCGACGCTAACCTGGTGCAGATCGAGAACCGGCTCGGAGTGCTCATCTCGGCGCGCGGCAACCGGGTCGTGGTGGAAGGCTCGAGCGATGACGTGGCCCGGGGCCGCGATGTGCTGGTGGCGATGCACGACCGGCTGCTTACCGGCCAGGAACTCGATTCAGGACTGATCGAATCGTTGATCGGGAGCTCAAGCGAACCAACCTTCGACGGAATCATCACAGGCGACGCGGCAGCGCATCCCATCATGATCCGGACCCGCAAGAAGACGATCGTCCCGCGCACCGCGATGCAGGTCGAATACATGCGCGCGCTCGCCAGCCGCGACATCATCTTCGCGCTCGGACCGGCGGGCACCGGCAAGACCTATCTCGCGGTTGCCCAGGCGGTGAGCCAGCTGATCACCGGCAGCGTCCAGCGGCTGATACTCAGCCGCCCCGCAGTCGAGGCGGGCGAACGGCTCGGGTTCCTGCCAGGCGACATGAAGGAGAAGGTCGATCCCTACCTGCGCCCACTTTACGATGCGCTTTACGACTGCATGCCGCCCGAACAGGTCGAACGGCGGCTCGCCAGCGGCGAGATCGAGATCGCCCCGATCGCGTTTATGCGCGGCCGCACGCTGGCCGATGCGTTCGTGATTCTCGACGAAGCGCAGAACACGACCCGCGAACAGATGAAGATGTTCCTGACCCGCTTTGGCCAGGGCAGCCGGATGGTCGTGTGCGGCGATCCCAAACAGGTCGACATCGCCGGAGGTCCCGCGATGAGTGGGCTTCATGACGCGGTCGAGCGGCTGGTCGACGTCGACGGGATCGGCATCGTGCGGTTCGGTGTCGCCGATGTCGTGCGGCACCCGGTGGTCGGGCGAATCGTCGAAGCCTACGAGGGCAAGGACCCCTGAGCCGGGCGTGGACCTAGACATTGCCATCGAAGAACCGTGGCCGGCGGGCGCGTGGGACGCGTTGGCCGAACGCGCGTCGCAAGCGGCCGCCACCGTCGCGCCTGAGCTGGCCAACGCTCGGCTCGGCGCCAGCCTGCTGTTCACCTCCGACGCCGAGATCCGCACCCTCAATCGCCAATGGCGCCAGCGGGACCAGCCGACCAACGTCCTGTCGTTCCCGATGCTCGTCCGCGGACAAGTGCTCGCCTTGGTCGCGGAAGGGCCTCCGGAATTGCTCGGTGATGTCGCCCTCGGCCACGAAACCTGCATGCGCGAAGCGGCCGACAAGGGCATCGATCTTAGCGATCACGCTGCCCATCTGATCGTTCATGGCCTGCTCCATCTCGCGGGCTACGATCACGAGGTGTCCGACAAGGCGGCGGTGGAGATGGAAGCCCTCGAAACGAAGGCGCTTGCGGGAATGGGGCTGGCGGACCCATATGGGGACCGCGCCGCTTCCTGAAGGGGCTTACAAGGGGAAAGCGACAGGGCAATGCCCGACATTTCCAGACCAGGCGACCCGGGCACCGGAGACGCTGATAGTAATCGCGGATTGTGGAACGTGATCCGCCATTTCTTCGATGAAAAGGCCGGCACCTCGCTGCGCGCGCAGATCGAGGAGGCGATCGACGACCATCGCGATGAGCAGACGGAAGGGGCCGTCGCCGGCAATGGCGACTTGTCCCCGGTCGAGTTGACGATGCTGCGCAACCTGCTCCATTTCAGCGAGCATGACGCCGACGACGTCGCCATCCCGCGCGGCGAGATCATCGCGGTGTCGGCCGACGCGACGTGGCAGGACATGGTTGGCGTGTTCTCCGAGCATGGCCATTCGCGCCTGCCCGTCTATCGCGATACGCTCGATCAGGTGATCGGCATGATGCATATCAAGGACGTGTTTCCGTTCCTGGCCAACGGCACCCCGCCCCCCGCTGACTGGAGCACACTGATGCGCCAGCCGCTATATGTGCCCCAGGCGCGCGGCGCGCTCGACGTGCTCGCTGACATGCGCGCCAGCCGGATGCACCTGGCGATCGTGGTAGACGAATTTTCCGGCACCGATGGAATCATCACCATCGAGGACCTGGTCGAGGAAATCGTCGGCGACATCGAGGACGAGCACGACGAAGCGCCGGTCGAACTGGTAATCGCGCTCGCCGACGGAGTGTGGGACGCCGATGCCCGCGCCGAACTTGACGATGTCGCGCACACGGTCGGCGACCCGCGCATTGCCGAAGTGGAGGAGGCGGTCGATACGCTTGGCGGGCTGGCGTTCGTGCTTGCCGGGCAAGTGCCCGATGTCGGCTCGTTGCTCAA
Source organism: Croceibacterium sp. (assembly GCA_039927815.1). Lineage (GTDB taxonomy): Bacteria > Pseudomonadota > Alphaproteobacteria > Sphingomonadales > Sphingomonadaceae > Croceibacterium_A. Next base: position 50,998 of record JBDSUJ010000090.1, read on the forward strand.
ACACCCGAGCGGATGGTGCATCGAAGTGACAGCAGCGGATGACACGCACGTGACGCGGCTGCGGCTGCACCGGCCCGAGCCCGAAGAAATTATAGTTTCTTAAGTCACCATTGAAACTTTTGCGGCGCTGCACCATTTTTGTGCATATGCGAATAATGGGGCTCGACAGCCGCAGCCGATAGGGAGATTTTACCACTCATGCGCCGCTTGCCGCCCCTTCGCGCGCTCGAGGCCTTCGTTCGAGTGGTGCGCCTTGGATCGGCTCGGGCCGCGGCGGAGGAGCTGGGCCTGAGCCCTTCCGCACTGTCGCGCAGGATTGGCAACCTTGAGGATTTCACCGGCCGCAAGCTTTTCTCGCGCAGCGGCCAGACGATGCGCCTGACAGACGAAGGGCGCGGGTTCTACGATACTGTGGCACCGCATCTTGAGGCGCTGGCGACCGCGGTCGAATCGCAGTCGGAGAACCTCCAGCTGTTACGCCTGCGGCTGGGAGTGCTTCCATTGTTCGGCACCCAGCGGCTGTTCCCCAAGCTGCCCGAATTGCGCGCGCAGCACCCGCGGCTGCATCTCGACATCGACACCGGCCCGCACCTGATCGACCGGGTCGGCGACACGCTCGACGCGGCGATCCTGCTCACAACCCAGCCCAACCACGGCCTGCATGCGGTTCAGCTTGACGACAACACCGTGCACGCGATGTGCAACCGCGCGCTGGCGGAAGAATTGGGGAATACGCCCGACCTCGCCGCGCTCGAGAAACAGACCTTCCTGATCCACACCGACATGCCGCTCAGCTTCGACGCATGGAAGACCGCGCTCGGGCTCGAAGCCCTGCAGCCGGCGGCAATCGATCATTACGATTCGGGCCAGCTGATCCTGGAAGCCGCGGCGCAGGGTCTCGGCATTGCGATCATGCATGATGATCATCTCAAGCGGAACAACGACCCGCGGCTGGCCAAGCTGTTCGACGTCGCGGTACGCAGCCCCTACAGCTATTGGTTCGTGTGCCGCCCCAGTGACCTTGAGACACGCCCGGTACGGTTGTTCCACGACTGGCTGATCAACGCGGGGCTCTAGTCGACCACAATTTCGCCAGTCATGCCGAGCAGCGCATGGCCCAGGTGGGTGCAGACCACTTTATAGCGCCCGGAAGCTGGGATCAGGTGCACCGACTTGCTCTGCCCGCCGGACAACTCAATGTCTCCCTTGGCCACTTCGGCCGCGTCTGCCGGCGCAATGCGTGCCGCGGCGAAGAATTCGGGCGCGGTAAAATCATGGCCGCCGTTGGCGACGTTGTGCAGCGTCAGGCGATACGCTTGCCCGGCATGCAAATGCAGAATCGGCGGCGTGAAATCGAAATTGGCCAATGTCACTTCGATCGGCGCCGAACCTGCGAACGCAGCCGCGCTTCGCTCGACCACAGGCGTGATGGCGTGCGTGGTGGCACACGCAGAAAGAAACAGCGCTGCAGTGGCAATGAGCTGGCGGGGCATTGAAAACTCCTCGGTTGCCGAGGCCTATTTATCGCGCGGCGCGAATCGGGCACAAGGCCGTCAAAGAATACATGAGGGGAGTGCTATGAAACTACGCTTTATCCTGCCGGTGATTACGTTGGCAATCTTGAGCGCTGGCGCAGCGCAGGCCCAGCAGCGCGCGCTGAGCGACCCGGTGGTGGGGGCTGCCAATCCGGAAGCGCTGTTCGCGAGCCGCGACGCCAGGCTCAATCGCAACAAGCAAGCGGCGCTGCACATCCAGCGGGAACTGCTAAAGTGCCACGAGTGGGCCCGTGCCAAGGAATGGCTTACCGACAAGTACATCCAGCACAATCCGGTCGCCGCGTCGGGGTTGGCGGGCGTGGTCCACTATTTCGTCGACATCGCCAAGCAACAGCCCCTGACCCCGTGCCCGGCCTTGAGCGCGAGCGATGCGAACGCGGTCGTCGCGGTGGTGGCCGAAGGCGATTACGTCAATATCCTGACCCGCCGCGCGGTGCCTTACGCCGACGATCCCAGCCAAAGCTACACGACCTCGTGGTTTGACACCTGGCGGTTCGTCGACGGCAAGGCCGACGAGCACTGGGATCCCGCGACATTGCCGGCGGCTCCGGCGCCGCGGGTTGCCACTGCCGCAGGCAACGCGGGGATGAACCCGGCGATGCTGCAGGAAATGCAGGATCGCGCGGCCATCGGGAAGCTGATGTGGGACTACGACCGGGCGCTCGATCACTATGACGCCGATGCTTATGTCGCGAACTTCGTTCCTGACGGCGCATTCGGGGCGACGAAGGGCCGCGATGCGCTGCACAAGATGATTACCGATCTCGTTGCGAATCAGGATGCCCGCCGCAAGGCCGGGGCGACGATCGGCAAGATGAATCACTTTACGATGAACCAGTACTTGGAATTCATCGACCCCACGCACGCGCGCTATCACTATTACCACCAGACTGTGTTCGGCACCGGCGGGGCGATCGGCAGCCCGACGGCGCCGAACATGGCGGCGGCGGGCCAAGGGGTCGACGATCTCGTCAAAGTCAACGGCAAATGGTACATCCAGTACCGTAACGTGGCCCCGTCGATCGCTCAGGAGTGATGGCAGCGGGTACCGAACGTCAACGGGGCGCCGCCGCCGGCGCCCCGTTGATTTTCACCCCACTGTCGCCTTGACGATCTTGCCGGGGCTGCGCGGGGGCTCGCCCTTGGGGAGCGCGTCGATCACGTCCATGCCGCTCTCAACCTGACCCCACACGGTGTACTGCCGGTCGAGGAAGCGGGCGTCGTCGAAGCAGATGAAGAACTGGCTGTTGGCGCTATTCGGGGCGCTGGTGCGGGCCATCGAGCAGGTCCCGCGCACGTGCGGCTCGGCGCTGAATTCGGCCGCGATATCGTCTTTGTCGGACCCGCCGCTGCCGGTGCCGGTAGGATCGCCGCCTTGGGCCATGAAGCCTGGGATCACGCGGTGGAATACCACCCCGTCATAGAACCCAGCGCTAGCGAGCTCGGTGATCCGCGCCACGTGGCCGGGGGCCAGGTCCGGGCGCAGCTTGATGACCACATCGCCGCCCTTGTCGTCGCCGGTATCGATCTGGAAAGTGAGGGTATCGTCGGCCATCGGTGAACTCCTGCTGGGAAAGCCGCGCATATAGGGCGGCGGCGGGCGATGTCAGCTTGCTTTTGCGACCGCGCGGCATAGGACCCCCGGCGATGGCCGACGAGGACCTCCGCGAGCTGGAACAGGACGTCGCACGCGACGAAGGGGACCAGCTCGACGACGAGAACCGGCTCAAGGGCGGGTTCGTCGATGCGGTCACCGAGGCGCTCGAAGCACGCGACCAGGAACGCGTCTACGAGCTGGTCGAGCCGCTTCACCCCGCCGATATCGCCGACTTGCTCGAGCTGTTGTCGCACGAGCGGCGGCTGGCGCTAACGCTGGCGCTGACCGACCTGCTGACTCCCGAGGTTATCGCCTAGCTCAATGACTACGTGCGCGACGACATGATGGAGGCGCTGCCCCCAGAAGTCGTCGCCGATATCGCCGAGCAGCTCGACACCGACGATGCGGTCCAACTGATCGAGGATCTCGAGCCCGAGGATCAGCAGGCGATCCTGGCGGAGATGGAGCCCGAGGACCGGGCGGCGATCGAAACCGCGCTGGCCTATCCCGAGGAGAGCGCTGGGCGGCTGATGCAGCGCGAGCTGGTCGCGGTGCCCGAGCACATGACGGTCGGCAATTTGATCGATTATTTGCGCGACCATGACGAGCTGACGACCGAGTTCTGGGAAGTGTTCATCGTCGATCCGCGCCATCGCCCGGTCGGCACGTGCCAGTTGAGCTGGATCCTACGGACCCCGCGCAATATCCGCCTGAGCGACGTGATGAAGCGCGACCAGACCCTGATCCCGGTGGCGATGGACCAGGAGGAAGTCGCCCTCCGATTCCAGAAATACGCGCTGATCAGCGCCGCGGTGGTTGACGAGAACGGTCGCCTGGTCGGGCAGCTGACGGTCGACGACATCGTCCACATCATTCAGGAAGAAGCGGGCGAGGACGCGCTGTTGCTGTCGGGCGCCGGCGAAGGCGACATCAACGAGCCGATCCGCGATGCGTATTCGGCGCGCGTGCGGTGGTTGCTCGCCAATCTGGTTACCGCATCACTCGCCAGTTTCATCATCAGCCGGTTCGAGAGCGTGATCACGGAAATGGTCGCGCTGGCGGTTCTGATGCCGATCGTCGCCGGGATCGGAGGCAACGCCGGCACGCAGACTTTGGCGGTGACGGTTCGCGCGCTAGCCACCAACCAGCTGACCACCAGCAACACCTGGCGCGCGGTCCGCCGCGAGATCTCGATTGCGCTGCTCAACGGGATAACCGTGGCAGTGGTGATCGGCCTCGTGGTCACCGCGATATTCGGCCATGCCGCGCTGGGAGCGGTGATCGCAATGGCGATGATGACGAACATCCTGATCGCCGGGTTGGCCGGCGTGCTGGTGCCGCTTACGCTCGAACGGCTCAACGCCGACCCCGCCATTTCGTCGTCGATCTTCGTTACCATGACGACCGATTCGATGGGCTTCCTGGTGTTCCTCGGCCTGGCCAGCGCGAGCGGCCTGGTGGGCTGAGTTCAGAAACGCCGATGCCCCTGAGCATGACCAAGATCGCTTATCGTGCGCGCAATCTGGATACCTTGCGCGTGTGGGTCGAGGCGGCGCCAGAGGCCTTGATGACCACGCGCTATCTGCCCAAGCGCCACGCCGAGATGATCGGCGGCTCGCTGTACTGGATTCTCGAGCACGCCATCGTCGCGCGGTGCGAGATCCTCGGGTTCGAGCAGCGCGAGGACCGCCGCTGGACCATTCGCCTGGCGCCGAGCCTGATCCGCGTCCAGCCGCGCGCCAAGCGCGCGCACCAGGGGTGGCGGTACCTCGAGGAAAAAGACGCCCCCGCCGACCTGGCCGAAGGGCAGCTGGCGGATGACGTGCTGCCCGGCCGGCTGATTCGCAAACTGTCCGCCCTCGGCCTCGACTAAGCCGGCGCGAAACGCCCGCGCCGGCCCCGGATCATCCGGGCGGGCGAAGCCACGCTTCGCCCCCGCTCAAAATCTTTCGCTGGCCCGCACCCCGGTTCCCCGCCAAACAGTGGCCGGCCGCGCCATCTTCGGCCGGGAACAGGGGACCTGCCGGCGTGGACATTGTCGCGCAACTCGACCTGCCGCATGCCGTCGCGGGGCTGCTGGTCGGCGTCATGGTGGGCCTGACCGGGGTCGGCGGCGGATCGCTGATGACCCCGCTGCTGGTGCTGATGTTCGGCGTCAGCCCGCAGACCGCGGTCGGCACCGACCTGCTGTTCGCCGCAGTCACCAAATCTGCCGGAATGGGCATCCACCACGGGCGGCAGACGGTGGACTGGAAGATCATGCGTCGGCTGGCGATGGGCTCTATCCCCGCGGCGATCCTGACTCTGATTGCGCTCAACACCTTCGTCCACATCGCCAAGAGCAGTTCTGCGGTCATCCTCAACGTGCTCGGCGTTCTGCTGCTGCTGACGGCGATCGGCATCCTGTTCCAGCGCAAGCTGCTCGCTTATGGCGCCACGCACCATCCGCTCGAGCAGGACAAGGCATTGCTCGGCACCATTGCGCTGGGCGCGGTGCTCGGCGTCGCGGTGTCAATCAGTTCGGTCGGGGCCGGAGCCATCGGCGTGACGGTGCTGCTGATGCTTTACCGCCGGCTGCCGATCGCACGGATCGTCGGGACCGACATCGCGCACGCGGTGCCGCTGGCGCTGGTCGCGGGGATTGGACACTGGCTGATCGGCAGTGTCGATTTCGTCCTCCTGCTCAACTTGCTGCTCGGTTCGATCCCCGGCGTGATCGTCGGCAGCCTGCTGTCGACCCGTGCGCCCGACCGCCTGCTGCGGCCGGCCTTGGCGCTGGTGCTTACGGTGTCCGGCATCCGCCTGCTCATACAGTGACCGGCGCGCCGGCGATCTGCCGCAGCATCCGGGCATAGTCGCCCGGCTCGCGCGCGCCCTGGATCAGGTATTTACCCTCCACCACGAAGCTCGGGACCGACGCGATGCCCATCTCGCGCCCGCGCTGCTCTTCCAGCCGGGTAGCGATGGCGAGCGCCTCCTCATCGAGCGCTTGCCGGGCCTCACCCCGCTCGAAGCCTTCTGCTTCGGCGATGTCTAATAAAACTTCCCGGTCCCCGACATCGCGCCGCTGCTGGAAATGCGCTTTCAACAGCGCGATTTTGAAGCGCACCTGCGCCGCCGGACCATGTGCGGCCAGCGCCCAGCGCAGCAGCTCGTGCGCCTGGAACGTGTTCCACATCATCGCCGCAGGGGCCTCCCCCGCTCCGGTATAGTCCATCGGGAAACCCGCACGGGCGGCGGTCGCGTGCATTTGTTCGCGCATCGCCGCGACGTCCTCCGGCGAGCGGCCATAGACTTCGGCCAGATGTGTCGCTTGATCCTTCCCCTCGGCCGGAGCATCGGGATTGAGCTCGAATGGCATGAATCGCGCCTCGATCACGATACCTTCGCGAGCCAATTGGTCTGCCGCCTTGGCGAACTGCGTCCACCCGACCGCGCACCACGGACACATCACGTCCGACCACACCTCGACCGACAACGTCTTCATTCGCTCTGCTCCAGCCACCACCGCAGCAAATAGTGCGCAATCGCGCGCGCGGTAGGGGCGCGAAAGCCGGCGCTCGTCCCCCACCCGTTCCTGGCAGCCTCCATCGCTTCGGCGATCTCGGCGCGGGGGAACCAGCGCGCGTCCTCCAGCTCGGTGCGGTCGATGGTGATCGCCTCGCTGAGGGCGACGGCATGGCACCCGATCATCAGTTGCGAGGGGAACGGCCACGGCTGGCTGGCGACGTAGCGCACGTCGCGCACCGCGACGCCGGCCTCTTCCATCACCTCACGCGCCACTCCTTCCTCGATGGTCTCACCTGGCTCCAAAAAACCGGCCAGCGCCGAGTAGCTGCCAGGGGGGAAGCGCGCGTTGCGGCCCAGCAGCAACTGGCTGCCCTGCGGGTGCTCGACCAGCATGATCGCGACCGGGTCCACTCGCGGAAAATGGGTTGCGCCGCACCCCGGGCAATCGCGCTGCCACCCGCCCTTCGCCAGCGCCGTGCGCGCCCCGCAGCGCGCGCAGAAGCGATGCCGGGCATGCCAGTCGAGCACGCTGCGCGCCGTCCCATAGAGCGCAAGGTCGTCCGCCGAGAGCACGCCCAGCAGCTCCCAGATCGAGCGCTGGGCGTAAGCCGGCTCGACATTGCCCTCTGCCGGAACTTGCGCGAACAGCGCCCGCCCCTCGCGCAAGCCCAGGAACACCAGCTCGCCATCGCTCGCGCCCAACGGCTCCGTGGCCAGCCCATCGTCCGCCATGTCCGGCGCCAATCCATCCATCTTGAGCAGCAGCCCATCGGCGCGCAGCGTGGCCAGCCGGGCGGGATCGTTTCGAACTTCATCGGCGCGGTCGAGCGGGAACCCCGCAAACGGGATCATCGGCGGGCGAGCAATTGCGCCGCCACGTCTTTCGCCACCGCGGCGGGAAATTCGTTGTCCAAGGGATAAAGCCCGGAGGGCATGTACTCGGTAAACAGCCCCCCGCGCAGCCCCCGGCGCACATCGGCGAAGGCGATTGTGCCCGCCGCCCCGGCCCAGCCGTAAACACCCGCGAGATCGCCTTTGCCCACCCGGCCCCCCGCCCCGAAGCCGTAGCGGATGAGGTCGAGCGCGGGCCCGGCACCCGGCGTCCCTCGCTCGACTGTGGCGGGGAGCAGGTTGGAAGTCCCCAGTCGCACCGCGGCCTCGCTCATGACTCGCTTGCCCTCGATCGCGCCGAGCCCGGCCAGCATCTTGAGGAACCGGTCGTAGTCGCGCGGGGACGAGACCAACCCGGCGCCGCCGAACGGGAACGGCGGCTTGTCGAGGAACACCGAGTTCTCCGGCACGTCGATCGGCAGCATCAGGTCGTTCAGCTTGAAATAACTGGTGGTCAGGCGCCCTTTGGCGCTGTCTGGAACCCGGAAATAGGTTTCGGCCATCCCCGCCGGATCGAAAATCCGCTCTTGCAGAAACCGGTCGAACGGTTGCCCGGAGACTACCTCGATCACCCGGCCCATCAGGTCGAGGCCCATCGAATAGCTCCACCGCGTGCCCGGCTGGTAGACCAGCGGAAATTCGGCCAGCCGGTCGGCAAACAGCGTCAGGCTGGGGACGGCGGTGCCGCGAAACGCGGGGGAATTCTGCAACCGGGTGACCAGGCCCGGGACCACCCCGCGGGCGCGATATGCCTGACCGATCGGCCCGCTCTGGATGATGCTGTAGCCAAGTCCGGAGGTATGCGTCAGCAATTGGCGGATTGTAATCGGGCGGATCGCCGGCTCGAGGTTGTCGGGCGTGATCGGCCCGTCGTAAACCTTCTGGACTTTCATCCGGGCGAACTTGGGCAGGATTTCGGCGAGCGGCTGGTCGAGCCCGAGCTTGCCTTCATCCACCAGCATCATGGCCGCCATGCCGGTGATCGGCTTGGTCATCGAATAGATGCGATAGAGGCTATCGCCATCGGACGCGCGCGGGCTGGTGAAGCTGTCGTGGCCGTATGCCAGCACCGTCGGCGGTTCCTGCCGCCAGCCGAGCGCAGCGACCATGCTGGCCACTTTGCGGCTGTCGACATAACCTTGCAGCAGCTTGGCGACCTCGGGCCAGGCGGTGACGGGCTGCGCCCATGCCGGGAGCGGGAGCGCCGCCGCGGCCCCCGCTGCAGCGGCGCCGCCAAGCCATTGCCGCCGGGTCAGCGCGGGCGAATCGTTCAGATACATGGGTCGATTCCTGTCGGTGTGACACATGTGACAGTGTCCAGCGGAAGTGACGCCCGGACTGTCAACCCGTCACGTTGGCCCTCGGCCCAGCGTGATCTGCGAACGGAGAGTCGGTGCGCCATCGTCGCCTTCATGGCGGGTATCGTCCGCTGTAGGAAAGCGTTTTGTCGCCCCTTGCCAAGCGCGGGTGTGCTATCGATATAGCACACATGCTCAACCTGCTCTCGATCCTCACCGGCATCGTCGCCCTGGTCCTGGCCATTCCCCCTCGGCCATCCCGTTCCTCGGCTGGGGCAACTGGATCGTGCTGCCGATCGCGGTCGTCGGCATCGGCCTCGGCGCGCTCAGCCGAAGCAAGAGCGGGCGCAATTTCTGCCTGATCGTTTTCGTGGTCGCGGTGGTGCGGCTGATGCTGGGCGGCGGGATCATCTAGTTTCGCAAGCTCGGATTCGATCCGACGCGAATATCGGAACCGGCGCGGCCTCTAGGAGCCGAGCCGCTGATCCCGTTAGATCGGGTCATTGGCGACCAGCATGGCGCTCCTCATCCGCCACGAAGAGCGGATAACGCCCGCGTTCGTGAGAGCGGTCTTCACCTGTCCATCGTGGCGTTGTTCCCGCCGGTTGCGGCTCCGTCATCGCAATTCCAGAAAGCCGTCGTTCGGTTAAATTGACGAACGCGTGCGCCATCGAGCACACGCACCGGCAGCCACTGGCGGAAAGCAAGCTGATCAACCAAAAATGCCTGGCGCTTGCCTCTTCTAAACAGTCACTTATACGCAATGGCAGCGCTACTAGGTCCCGCCAGATGCAGGACTTGGCACGAACTGAAGCCTGCCTCCGTACACCACGCATTGAAATCAGCCCCAGTATAGTCGGACGCTTCACCGCCTTCGATCAACATATTCAGCGACATCATGAGGCCGAACACATTCTCGCGCCGCGCGTCGTCGATTAGCTGTTCGATCACGATGAAGGCGCCGCCGTCCGGAAGGGCGTCATAGGCCTTGTTGATCAGCATGGCTTTGGTCGGCAAGTCCCAGTCATGCAAGATCATCCCCATTGTTATCACGTCGGCTCGCGGGAGTGGATCAGCGAAAAAGTCGAGCACTGACGCCTCGACCCGATCTGACAATCCTGCTGCAGCGATCTTGCGTCTTGCAATTGGTGCTACCGGAGGCAAGTCTGCCGTAGTGCAGCGCATATGAGAATTGGCGCGAGCGACCGCGATAGAGAGCGCGCCTTCCGCCCCGCCAACGTCGCACAAGGTTTGATAGCGAGAGAAATCGAATTTTTCAGCTAACGCGACGAAGTTACCGGTCGAAATTCCACTCATCGCTGCAAGAAATTGTTGGAGACCGTCGGGGTCGGAATAAACCGTCTCGAAAATCGAGCCCATTCCGCGACTGCTCTCGTTCTGCGCGTGGCCGGTGCGCAGCCCTTTGTCGAGATCAGCCCAAAAGGGATACAGACGATCATGCGCCATCTCAAGGAAGCCGCCAACATAGGCCGGACTCCCCTTGGCAAGAAACGTCGCAGCTTCCTCGGAATTGGAATAGACCGCCTCGGGCCCGTCACCTTCACGTTCAAGGAATTTTAGAGCCACCAGTGCATCGGGGAAATCCGGCACAGCGCGTGCGGCGAGTCCAAGCGCAGCGGCAATCTGGGGGCCTGTCATCGGGGCCCTTGCAAGTGCAGTAAATAGCCCAAGTTTGGTAGCGGCTTGCAGTGTGCGCGCTGGCCAAAAGCCCATGCCGACCTGGATGATGCGTTCAGGTGTCAAGTATTTGGCCCCCTTCCCATACCGTGTGTCACTGGCTCGAAACTCAGTCAATCTCGACACACGAGCTTCGAGACCAAGCAACGACGATCAAGTCGCATTGGTTATAGCTCAAATCTATTTCATGATCCTCGTTGTGCGAAGTGAGCCAGGCGCCATGAAGCTAGGCCGATCAGGCGTGGGGACGAGGGTGCCGTTTCTCACTTTACCGGCAGGGGGAACTGAAGGTCGCATTCCACCCTCTGGCGGCGACATCAGCATCAGCGCGTTGTTGCCCGCAATGCCGCCTTCGCAAAGACCGTCGGCAGGCCGGCCGCGCCGAGCGTGTCCATCGGCCACCACTCTCCGCCCGGAGCGGGAAGGTCGTCCCCGGCATAGACCGCGATACCCAGTTCAAGCTCCAAATGGGTGAAGCCGTGCCGCACGCGCCCCACCTCACGCCACGGCCCTGGTAGCGGCGCCTCGCCCGAACCGTCGGCGCGGGCGTTCCAGCCGTCGTCGGGGAGCGCGCGCATGCCGCCGAGCAGGCCTGTGGCGGGGCGAGTGACGAGCCACACGGCACCGTCGCGTTCGATCCAGTAAGCGGTGCCGGTGCGGACCGGGCGCGTGGGTTTGGGCGCCTTGAGCGGAAGCGCGTCCTGCCGCCCCTCCTTCCGCGCCGCGCACAAGTCCGCCAGCGGGCACAGAAGGCATTTGGGCGCGCGCGGCGTGCAGATCGTGGCGCCCAGGTCCATCATCGCCTGTGCGAAATCACCCGCGCGACGATCGGGCGTGATCGTCTCGGCAGCGGTGCGGATCGCGGGGCGCGCTGCGGGGAGAGGGATTTCGATCGCGAATAGCCGCGCCACCACGCGTTCGACATTGGCGTCAACCACCACCGCGCGCCGGCCGAACGCGATCGCCGCCACCGCCGCCGCGGTGTAAGCGCCCAGACCGGGCAGCTTGCGCAGCTCGGCCTCGGTGTCGGGAAAGCCGCCGCGCGTCGCGACTTGGCGCGCGCAGGCGATCAGGCTGCGCGCACGCGAATAATATCCCAGCCCCGCCCACTCGGCCATTACTTCGGCCTCGGGCGTGGCAGCAAGCGCCTCGATTGTCGGCCAGCGAGCGAGAAACTTGCCGAAGTATGGCGCGGCGTGGGCAGTGGTGGTCTGCTGGAGCATGATCTCCGACAGCCATACGCGATAGGGATCGGGCACCGCGCCGCCGGTCACACGCCACGGCAACGCCCGGGCATGCGCGTCATACCAGTCGAGAAGCCGGGGGGCGATACTACCATCCATCGCGCGGCTATGGCATGGCGCCGTCAGCCATGGAACGCGACGCCAAGCCGAGGACCGGAAAAGCGGTCAAACCGTACGAGCGGCCACGCGGCGGGCCCGCGCGCCAGGTCGCGGATCTGGTGCCGCAGATCGGCCGCGCGGCGTTCCGCCGGTTCGGGTTCGTGCAATCGAGCGTGGTCACCCGCTGGCACGAGATCGTGGGTGAGCGGCACGCGCGCGTGTGCAGCCCGGAATCGATCCGCTTCCCCCCGGGCGAGAAGAGCGACGGCATCCTCCAGCTGGTGGTGCTGCCGGCGCATGCGCCGCTGATCCAGCATGTGATTCCCGAAATCATCGAGCGGGTGAACCGGTTTTTCGGCTATAAGGCCGTGATCCGGGTCAAGCTGCGGCAAGGCGCGGTTAAGCCGCCCCCTGCGCAAGGGACGAAAGTGGCGCCACCGTCGCTCAAGCCGATCCCGCTCGAACTGGGCGACAGCTTGCGCGACATTGGCGATCCCGAACTGCGGGTGGTGCTCGAATCGCTGGCCCGCAGCCTGGGTGGAACGGACGGGGAATCGCGATGAGCGTGAGCAAGTGGGTATTGGGCGCCGGGGGCGGGATTGCGGCACTGGCGGCGGTGGGCGCGATAGCGCAGGCCCCGGTCAAGAAGAACTGGATCGCGGTGATCGCGCCGACCGACGGCGGGCACCGCATCGGCAACCCCGCCGCCAAAGTGAAGCTGACCGAATACATCAGCTACACTTGCCCGCATTGCGCCGCGTTCGCGCGCGACGGCGAAGGCGCGCTCCACCTGGCCTATATCGAAACCGGCAAGATCAACCTCGAAGTGCGCCACCTGATCCGCGATCCGATCGATCTGACCGCGGCGCTGCTGGTCAATTGCGGGCCACCGGGCAAATTCCTCCAGAACCACCAGGCCTTCATGCTCGGGCAGAGCCAATGGATCGCGCCGATGGTCACCGCCAGCGCAACCCAACAGGCCCGCTGGCGGTTGCCTGGCGCGACCGGGCGGCGCGCCATCGCCAACGATTTCAAGTTTTACGACCTGATGGAACGGCGTGGCTATACCCACACCCAGACCGACAAATGCCTGGCGGACGAGCCAGCGGCCCGCAAGATGGCCGCGACTGCCGCCGCCGACTGGAAACTCCCCGGGGTTGAAGGCACGCCCGCGTTCGCCATCGATGGGCTGATTCTGAGCGGGACCGCGAGCTGGAAAGCGCTCGCCCCGCAACTCGATGCGCGACTGTGAATTGCGCGCCGCGCCCAGCTGTGCACAATGATCGGTCCTCGCGTTGACCGGCCGCCTCGGTCGGCTAGCCTCGTCTTGCCTTGAAGGAACTCACATGACCTTGCGCCGCTCGTTGTTCGCCGTGGCGTTCGCCGCCCCTCTGGCGCTGGCTGTGGGCGCGTGCGGCCGCGATGGCGACACCGCCGCCGCGGTGCCCAAGGCCGACGCGCTCGCCGCCGTCCCCGCGCCCGCGGGCAAGGCGTGGTCCGATGTTGTCGCCGCCACGCCCGCCGGCGGTATGGTGATGGGCAATCCCGCGGCGCCGATCAAGCTGATCGAATACGGCTCGCTGTCGTGCCCGCATTGCGCCCGGTTCGCTCAGGAAGGGTTCGCCTCACTCAAGGACAAGTACGTCAGCAGCGGGCGCGTCAGCCTCGAATTCCGCAGCTTCGCGATCCATCCGCAGGACTTGCCGCTGACCCTGCTGGCGCAGTGCGCCGGGCCGGCAACGTTTTTCCCGATGATCGAGGAACTTTACAAGAATTTCGACGCGGTTTCGGACCGCACGATGCAGGGCGCCAAGGCGGCGGAGGCGACCAGCAACCTCCCGCCGGCCCAGCGCCTCGTGGCAATGAGCCAAGCGCTCGGGTTTACCGATTTCGTCGCCGCGCGCGGCATTTCGCAGGATCAGGCCAACGCCTGCCTGGCCGACCCCAAGGGCGCTGAGCGGGTTGCCAAAACGAGCGAAACCGCGACCTCGCAAGGCATCGATTCGACCCCGTCGTTCCTGCTCAACGGCACCAAACTGACTTCGGCTGGCTGGGGACCGGACAAGCTGCGTAACGATCCCGGTGTTGAGGCCGCGCTGCAGAACGCTGGCGCCAGGTAACGCCGGCATGAACCGCTCGCGATGCTGATCCGCAAGCTCAGGCTGAGCGGTTTCAAGAGCTTCGTCGAGCCCGCCGAACTGCGGATCGAGCCCGGGCTGACCGGCGTGGTCGGACCCAACGGGTGCGGCAAATCCAATCTGCTCGAAGCGATCCGCTGGGTGATGGGCGAAAACTCGCCCAAGTCGATGCGCTCGGGCGGGATGGACGATGTAATCTTTGCCGGCACCGCGCAGCGCCCGGCGCGCGATTTCGCCGAGGTCACACTGTTTGGTGCCGGCGACGACAACGGTGATCTTGAAGTCACGCGCCGGATCGAGCGCGGCGCAGGCAGCGCGTTCCGCGTTAACGGACGGGACGTGCGGGCGCGCGATGTCGCGCTGGTGTTCGCGGACGCGGCGACCGGCGCACACAGCCCGGCGCTAGTCAGCCAGGGCAAGATCGCCCAGGTCATCGCCGCGCGCCCGGCCGAGCGGCGGATGATGCTGGAGGAGGCCGCCGGAATCGCCGGGCTCCACGTCCGCCGCCGCGACGCCGAAGGCAAGCTGCGCCAGACCGAAGCCAATCTCGCGCGGCTCGAAGACCTGACTGCCGGGCTCGAGGGCCGGATCGGCGCGCTGCGTAAGCAGGCGCGTCAGGCGGAGCGGTATCGCGCGCTGTCGGACAAGATCCGCGTCGCCGAGGCGCGGCTGCTGTTCGCGCGGTGGCGTGATGCGGCCGCGGCGGCGCAGACCGCGACCGGCGAGGCGC
>JBDSUJ010000091.1:0-13451 GCA_039927815.1 Croceibacterium sp.
GAAGTCGGCACCGAAGGGCGGCTTGGTGGGCAGGCCCAGGTCGAAGGCGTCGGCGGCACGTGGAAGGACCTTACCGACAACGTCAACGCCATGGCCGGGAACCTGACCGGGCAGGTGCGCAACATCGCCGAAGTGACCACCGCCGTGGCGCGGGGCGACTTGTCAAAGAAGATCACCGTCGAAGTGAAGGGCGAGATCCTCGAGCTCAAGGACACCATCAACGTCATGGTGGACCAGTTGAACTCGTTCGCTTCCGAAGTGACGCGCGTCGCGCGCGAAGTCGGCACCGAGGGCCGGCTCGGCGGCCAGGCTCAGGTCGAAGGCGTCGGCGGCACCTGGAAGGACCTGACCGACAACGTCAACGCGATGGCCGCCAACCTCACCGGGCAGGTCCGCAACATCGCCGAAGTGACCACGGCCGTGGCGCTGGGCGATTTGTCCAAGAAAATCACCGTCGACGTGAAGGGTGAAATCCTCGAGCTCAAGAACACCATCAACACGATGGTCGACCAGCTCAACGGCTTCGCCAGCGAAGTGACCCGCGTGGCGCGCGAAGTGGGTACCGAAGGCAAGCTCGGCGGCCAGGCGCAAGTACGCGGCGTTGCCGGCACGTGGAAGGACCTGACCGACAACGTCAACCTGATGGCAGACAACCTGACCGGCCAGGTGCGCAACATCGCCGACGTAACCACCGCCGTGGCGCGCGGCGATCTGTCGAAGAAGATCACGGTCGACGTCAAGGGCGAGATCCTCGCGCTCAAGAACACCATCAACACGATGGTCGACCAGCTCAACGGCTTCGCCAGCGAAGTGACCCGCGTCGCGCGCGAGGTCGGCACCGAAGGCAAGCTCGGCGGGCAGGCCAAGGTCCCGGGGGTCGGCGGCACGTGGAAGGACCTGACCGACAACGTCAACCTGATGGCGACCAACCTGACCAATCAGGTCCGCGGTATCGCCGATGTGGTTACAGCGGTTGCCCAAGGTAACCTGAAGCGCAAGCTGACGTTCGATGCCAAGGGCGAAATCGCGGCCCTCGCCGAAACGATCAACGGCATGATCGAGACGCTGTCGACTTTCGGGGACCAGGTGACCAGCATGGCGCGCGAGGTCGGCGTGGAAGGCCGCTTGGGCGGCCAGGCGCGTGTGCCAGGCGCCGCGGGTTTGTGGCGCGACTTGACCGACAACGTCAATCAGCTGGCGGCCAACCTGACCAATCAGGTGCGGTCGATCGCCGAAGTGGCGACCGCGGTGACCAAGGGTGACTTGACCCGCTCGATCTCGGTCGAGGCATCGGGCGAAATGGCGGCGCTCAAGGACAACATCAACGAGATGATCCGCAACCTGAAGGATCAGACGCTCAAGAACGCCGAGCAGGATTGGCTCAAGACCAACCTCGCGCGGTTTAGCCGGATGCTGCAAGGCGAACGCGACCTGTCGACCATCTCCAATCTGATCATGAGCGAGCTCGCCCCGCTGGTGAACGCGCAATACGGCGTATTCTACGTCGCCAACGAGAATGACGGCGAGGCGACGCTCGACCTGGTGGCGAGCTACGGTGCTGAACGCACCGAAACGATGCGCGAGCGGTTTGCCTTGCGCGAAGGGCTGGTCGGCCAGGCCGCCGCCGACAAGCGCCCGATGCGGCTCGAGAAAGTGCCCGGCGACTTCATCAAGATCGGATCCGGCCTGGGCAGTGCCTCACCCGCCAATATAAATATCCTGCCTGCCCTGTTCGAGGACGAGGTCAAGGCGGTGATCGAACTGGCGTCGTTCGAGGAATTCAACGAGACCCACCACAGCTTCCTGACCCAGTTGATGGAAACCGTCGGGATCGTGCTCAACACGATCGCCGCCACTATGCGCACTGAGGAACTGCTCAAGGAATCGCAGCTGCTGACGCAGGAGCTGCAGGCACGGCAGACCGAGCTCACCACCAAGCAGGAAGAACTCCACAACACCAACGAGGAGCTGCAGGAAAAAGCCCAGCTGCTCGAAAACGAGAAGCGCCAGGTCGAGGCGAAGAACTTTGAAATCGACATGGCTCGCCGCGCGGTTGAAGAGAAGGCCGAACAGCTCGCGCTGACCTCGAAATATAAATCCGAGTTCCTGGCCAACATGAGCCACGAGCTGCGTACCCCGCTCAACTCGCTGCTGATCCTGTCGAAGCTGCTGGCCGACAACCAGCAGGGCAATCTCAACGAAAAGCAGACCGAGTTCGCGCGAACGATCCACGGCGCCGGGACCGACCTGCTCAGTCTGATCAACGACATCCTCGACTTGTCCAAGATCGAATCGGGCACAGTGTCGATCGAGCTGGGCGATATGCCGCTGGCCGGGCTCAAGCAGCACATGGAACGCACGTTCCGCCAGCTCGCATCCGAAAAGGGCCTCGCCTTCGAAGTCGATTTCGCGGACGACCTTCCCGCCACCATCAGCACCGACGAGAAGCGGTTGCAGCAGATCGTGCTCAACCTGCTGTCCAATGCGTTCAAGTTCACTTCCAAAGGCGGCGTGACGCTATCGGTGGGGGCGGTCCACTCGGGCTGGAGCCCGACGCATCCGATCCTGCGCGAGGAAGACACGGCCATCGAGATCAGGGTCACCGACACCGGCATCGGCATTGCCGATGACAAGCAACGCCTCATCTTCGAGGCGTTTCAGCAGGCCGACGGGACCACCAGCCGCAAATACGGTGGCACCGGCCTGGGCCTGTCGATCAGCCGCGAGATCGCGCGTCTGCTGGGCGGGGAAATCAGGGTTCGCTCGCAAGTCGGGCAGGGGTCGAGCTTCAGCCTGTTCATTCCGATGCGCTCGGCCACCGCCACACCGACTCTGGCGCTTCCGCCCGCCGCAACCGACGCGATCCCGGCGACCACCACATACCAAGTGGAAGACGATCGCGATGCGCTGAACGGCGAGGCGTTCGTGATGATCGTCGAAGACGATCCGACTTTCGCGGGTATCCTTCTCGAACTCGCGCACGAAGCGGGGCTGAAGGGCGTCATATCCTCGGCGGGTTCGGGGACGGTTGCGATGGTCCGCAAGATGCGGCCCAGCGCCATCACGCTCGACCTCGGCCTGAGCGACATCGACGGCTTCGTGCTGCTCGATCTGTTGCGCCATGACAGCGATACGCGCGACATCCCGGTCTATGTGATCTCGGGCGCGCAGCAGGCCGACCATGCACTGACGATCGGCGCCGCCGCGGTTATCGAGAAGCCGGCCGAGCGTGAGGCGCTGGGCGTGATATTCGAGAAAGTGGCGAGCGCCGGGACACGAGCCAAGCGTAAAGCCCCGTCAGCCCGTCGCGACGGCAAGAGCCGGCGGGATTCCGTCCCCGAGCTTGCCGGCGCCAAGATTCTCATTGTCGATGACGACGTGCGCAACATCTACTCGCTCGCGAGCGTGCTCGAAGTACATAAGGTCGAAGTCCTTCATGCCGAGCGCGGCGCCGACGGGATCGCAATCCTCAAGCGCGAACGCGATATCGATATCGCGCTGGTCGACATCATGATGCCCGAGATGGACGGTTACGAGACCATGCGCCGCGTTCGCGCCGATCCTGACATTGCCGCGGTGCCGCTCATTTCCGTGACCGCCAAGGCGATGAAGGGCGATCGGCAGAAATGTATCGATGCGGGAGCTTCGGACTACATCTCCAAGCCGGTCGACATCGATCTGCTGCTGGCGCTGCTGAGAGTGTGGATCGGGCGCGCGCGGGCGCAACAGGGGTCGCCAGGCACCGTAGAAACGCAAGCCGCCTGATCAGATGCCCGCAGCCAGTCAACGTTCGAAGGGCCGGCCCCGGCTCGCCCCGGTGGTGCCGGCCGAACCGCGCGCACGCATCCTGCTGGTCGACGACGACGAACGCAACTTGCTGGCGATGTCGGAAGTGCTTTCGTCACTGGCGGAAATCGTCACGGTCACATCGGGCCGCGACGCCTTGCGCGAGCTGTTGAAGACCGACTTTGCCGTTATCCTGCTCGACGTGTTCATGCCCGATATGGACGGCTACGAGACCGCGGCACTAATCCGCGCGCGCGAGCAGACGGCCCGAATACCGATCATCTTCCTGTCGGCGGTCAACAAGGAAACCGAGCACCTGATGCGCGGCTACGCGATGGGTGCGGTCGATTACGTGTTTAAGCCGGTCGATGCGATCGTGTTGCGTTCGAAAGTGGCGGTGTTTGTCGATTTGTACCTCATGCGCGGCCAGATAGAGCAGCAGGCCCGAGCCGAGCAGGCGCTGCTGGAAGCCAATCTGAAGGCCGAAACAGAGCGGCTGGCACTAGACCGCGAGCTGCAGCAATCGCAGTTACGCCAGGCCGCCATCCTCGAATCGCTGCCGCTGGCCCTGTTCGAGGGCAAGAGCGACCGCGAGGGGCGGCTGACCAGGCGGTTCGTCGGGGGCGACGTGGCCAAGTTCGCCGGGCCCGCCGCGGCCGCGCTGTTGAGCGGGGAGCAAGCGTGGGAGCAGGGCATCCCGCGCGAGGATCGTGCCGGCATCTCCCGACAGTATCGGCTGATCGGCAATTCGCGAGCTTCGGTGCAGTATCGCTGGACCGGCGGCGACGGCCAGACGGTCCACGTGCTCGAGCAGGCCGTGCGTCTGACCGAACACGAATGGATCGGCACGCTGTTCGACGTGACAGAGCAGCGTAACCTGGAAGAGCAGTTGGTGCAGGCGCGCAAGATGGACGCACTTGGGCAATTGACCGGAGGCGTCGCGCACGACTTCAACAATCTCCTCGCCGCGGTCCTGGGCGGACTGGACCTGTTCGAACGCCGGCTCGAGCTGGGCGAACGTGAGAAACAGATCGCGATGCACATGCGGCATGCGGCCGATCGCGGGGTCGAGCTGGTTCGCCGTCTGATGACCTTTGCGCGCAAGCAGACCCTGACCCCGGTCGAGATCGATCCGGCCGAACTGGTCGATTCGATTACCGGACTGACCGCGCATACCTTCGGCCACGACCTGGAAGTGGAGTGGCGGGTCGACGCCGGGGCGCTGCACATTTTCGCCGACCGGTCGCAGCTGGAACTGGCGCTGATGAATCTGCTGATCAACGCCCGCGACGCGATGCCGAGCGGGGGGCGCATCGATGTGGTTATCTCCCTTGCCAAGTCAGGCGAGGAGGGAAACGAGGCCCTGAGCATCGCGGTCCACGATGCTGGCAGCGGTATTCCTGCCGACATCGTGGCCAAAGTGACCGAGCCGTTTTTCACGACCAAGCCGGCGGGCAAGGGGACCGGACTGGGCCTGTCCATGGTCGCTGGATTTGTCCAGCAATCGGGCGGCGAGATGCGCATCGTCAGCGACGAAGGCCGCGGGACGACAATCGAACTCGTGCTGCCCGCGGTGCGTTTCGCTCGCAAGCCCCGGGCGAGTAGCGAGGCTATGCTCGCATTGCCGCGAGCGTCGGTCAGGCGTCTGCTGTTGGTCGATGACGAAGAAGGCGTCCGTTTCGTCGTCGGCGAACAGCTCAAGGAACTTGGGATCGAAGTCACGACCGCCGCCGATGCTGACGAGGCGTTGTCCCACCTCGAGCATGACTGCCAATTCGATTTTGTCCTCACAGATCTTTCGATGCCCGGACTGGACGGCGCGCAACTACTCGCTCGAGTGCGGCAAAAGTGGCCCCGGCTTCCAGCCGCCATCATGACCGGCAATCCCAAACAGCTCGACACGATTGAAGGGCCGCGTGGATCCGTGCGGGTGATCCAAAAGCCCCTGAGCCTGTCTGATCTTCAGGATGTCCTCGCCAGCGAGCATTGATCGATGCGCGATGCCGCGCATACCCATTGGCGATGCTTGCGCGGAGCGGGCACCGCCTTAATGAGGTCGCCATGAGGCTCCTGATCGTCGGTCTCAACTATGCTCCAGAACCCGTGGGGATCGGACCTTACACCTCCGGCATGGCCGAAGCGCTGGCGCTGCGGGGCTGGGACGTCGACGTTGTCGCGGGGCAGCCCTACTATCCGCAGTGGCATCGCTACCCGGGTTTTGGCGGCCTGTGGCGCACCTCAATCGAAAACGGTGTCTCGATCGTGCGGTGCGCCCATTACGTTCCCGCGCATCCCTCCGGATGGCGCCGTATTGTTCACCTGGCGAGCTTTGCCGCCAGTGCGCTGTTACCCGCGCTGAGGCGAGCGCTGCGCAAACCGGATATCGTGCTGTGCGTGGCGCCCGCGCTGCTGAGCGTACCCGTCGGCCGGCTGGCTGCCTCGCTGGCGGGAGCGAAGCTGTGGATTCATCTTCAGGACTTTGAAGTCGAGGCGGCGTTCGCAACGGGCCTGGTAAGCCAGGACGGGCCGGTGTCACGGATCGCACTTGGCCTTGAAAACCGCCTGTTGAGAATGGCCGATCGAGTGTCGACGATCAGCCCGCAAATGGCGGCGCGCCTGCTTGACAAGGGTATCAACGCCCGGCGGATACTCGAGATCCGTAACTGGGCGGACGATCGCTTCGTTCGCGCGGGGGCCGACGGATCGGCGTATCGCTGCGAATGGAACCTGGGAGATCGCAAGGTCGCGCTCTATTCCGGCAACATCGCCAACAAGCAGGGCATCGAAATCCTCATTGAAGCCGCCCGGGTGCTCACGCCCCGGCCCGATATCGTGCTGCTGATCTGTGGCGAGGGTCCCAATCGCTCGCGCCTCGCCGAATTGGCGAAAGGCCTGAAAAACGTTCAGTTGCAAGACTTGCAGCCCGTTGAGCGAATGGGAGAGCTGCTGGCGCTTGCCGACGTTCACCTGCTCCCGCAAATTCCCGGCGCGGCCGATCTCGTGCTTCCTTCCAAGCTCACCAACATGCTCGCGTCGGGCCGGCCGGTTATCGCCACGGCGCACCCCGGGTCCGGTCTTTACGAAGAAGTCGACGGGTGCGGCGTTGTCACGGCGCCGGGGGACGCGGTCGCGCTGGCGGCCGCGCTTGCCGAACTCGCGGATGACCCTGTCCGGCGAACTGAGCTCGGCGGCGCGGCGCGGAAACGCGCGCTGGCCCGGTGATCGAAAAGCGCCAACATCGAGCGGCTGGACCAAGAACTGAGCGCCCTGCTCATGTAACCAAATAGGATAAAAAAGCTTTCCTACATAGGTGCTTTTGGCCCAAGTGCATCTGCGAATCGCAGCAGGAGCGCCGACATGTCCGATATTCCAATCTCCTACCCTGGGCGGTTTGCTCCGGGCATGGCGGTAAATTATGCCGATTCGACCGGCGCCGCACGTCAGGTCAGCCAATCGTCACCGCTCCCGGTTACGCTCGTCGCTGCCACGACCACCACCGGAACAGGCGGCACTACCTCCGCAGCCCTTACTGCAACGGCGACCGCCGTGACCACCGCGGGTCCTTTTGCCCCGGTGGCAGGCAAGCCGATAATCCTGACCCTGGCCGGCTCGTGGATCGGCAAGGTCACGCTGCTTCGCTCGATCAACGGCGGAACCACACGCGTTCCGCTTAGCCTGGCCGGAACACCCTGGGCGGTTTTTACCGGCAATGTCTGCGAACCGGTCTGGGACGAAACCGAGACGGGAGCGACCTTTTATCTGCAGCTGGCGCCCGACAAGGGCGCCATCGTTTACCGCGTGGCGCAATAACATGGCGGCCGATTATATCGCTCGCGGCCTGGCCGCGGTCACTCGGAACACTGCGCGTCCGGCCTTTAGCTGGCTTGCCGACTTGTCTAGCCGGACGATAGCGCCCGGATGCGACACGATCGAGGCTGGATCCGGCATTGCCTGGGCGCGGTATGTCGCCGATCCGCTCGCCACTCCTGCGCTCGCTGCAACTCATCCGCTGTTCTGCGGAAGCGATGCCAGCGGGCGCAGTTTCCGTTACGCCGGTGACGAGATCGACATCGCCCATGCGGCGGGTGGCGGGGCCGGGAACCTGCAACCTGGATTACAGGCCGCGGTCGATTACGCCGCCGCTGTCGGGATCCGCCGGATCGTCAACCGCACCGGGCTTCTTACGTTTGACATGTGGTGCCCGCGCGCCGTGGCCGGACCTTTTGGCGCGAACCCGGACGGCCATCCACTGATCGTACGCGCCCCCATCCATTTCGACTTCGCCGGAGCGACTATCACGCTAAAAGGTCCGACCGGGAATGCGGATCGCAATGTCGGCCAAACCTACGTCCTCGACACCCGCTACCCGTGGATGGGCGGTTGGCTGCGAGTGCTGGGAGGGGACGAATTCAACCAGCTCATTGTCGAAAATGTGACAGTGAAAGGCAACTGGTCCGGCGATGTGACCAACAACGCCAATGCCAATCCCACCGACAAGGCGATCTGGATCCAGGATACCCACGTCGATCATGTGATCCTGCGCAACGTCAACTGCTTCAATTTTGCGGGGGAAATTTGCTATCTAGCAGGACAGGCGTCAACCACCGGCACTCCGATCAATTATCATGTTGAGGATTGCAAATTCGAAGGCTCGCCGCAGTCGGCCTTCAATCCCAACAATGGGCGAATGACGGCCATCCGTGTGCAGGCTGGTCGCTCTTATCAGCCGATGGAAACGGTCTGCGCGCTGGGCTATGATTTTTACGGGTGCCGGTTCTATGATGGTTCTGCTGGGATCTACGCTCAGGGCGGACCGGATCCAGGTTATCTCTACGGGTATCCCTACGACTATCCGGTAAGGCGCACCGATTTAGCACCGCCGTTCATCACCTTTCACAACACTCGTTTCGAGAATAGTGGTCCGCTGACTCTTACGGGATGGGTGCAGGGCAAGGTCTACATGGTAGACGCCCCTGTTTTCCTTACCGGAATGGGTGTTTGCGACATCAATCTCGATGTCGAAAGCTGGGCGGACCGAAGCAATGTGGACGCGGCCGTTGTTCTGGGCGGCCCCGCGAACTTGACCACGCAAATACCGGGCTGCCCGGCGGGCGTCAATTACGAGCCGCCGACCAACATCAATGTGGAGGTCCATTGCCACCGCACCAAGAAGGCCGAGGCGGACGGTAAGAAGCACTCGGTTGGTGTGCGACTACTGGCGGGGCTGTACGACAAGGACACCATCCGGTTCGCAATTTCCGGGGAGGCAACGCAGGCGTGGGATGTTATCAATACACCACCCACCGGCTTCGGCGTGCCGCTGATGGACGTTGCGCCATGGTTTCGGGCGCTCTCGCCCACAGGCATCTCGGCTTACGATTATATCAATTCGAGCCGCAGCTACAAACCGTTGTGGCATCAAATTGCGGCCATTGCTTCGGCGGCGGGTTCATACACGCTCACGCTCGATAATACGTACGGCTATGCCGATGGGCAGCGTATCCGGTTCTTCTACGGCCCCGGAGGCTACGCGGCCACACTCACCTTCGCCAAGAATGGCGCCGGGTTGATGCTCAACGCCGATCGCACGATGCGCCGCACCGACGAGTTTCTGGAACTGCGATGGAGTTCGTTGACGAGCAAGTGGCAGGAAGCGGGTTATCTGGACCAGGGCGTATGACCGCGGTCAGGCGAGCCGGTGCATAGCGATTGCACTGGCTCGCCGCCGCGAATAGGCGGGGAGCCGAGCGAGTTATCGAAGGCCACGCGATGCATCTTACGACCCGCGACACGCCCCCACCCGCATACGGGGACGGCAGCCGATGAAATCGGTCATCCTGTGCGGTGGGCAGGGGACCCGTATCAGGGATGTCGCCGACGACCTGCCCAAACCGATGATCCGCGTCGGCGAGCGACCGATCCTGTGGCATATCATGCACACGTACGCCGCGGCGGGGATCAAGGACTTCGTGCTGTGCCTCGGGTACAAATCGTGGTCGATCAAGGAGTACTTCATCAACTTCCACGCCCAGGTGGCCGACTGCGCGCTGCGCCTCGGCGAACCGGGACGAATCGATTACGGCGCCGCGCCGTTTCCGGAGTGGGACTGGCGGGTCGAACTGGTCGAAACCGGACTGAATTCGATGACCGGTGCCCGCCTGTGGCGGGTGCGCGATAATTTGGCTGCCGAGGATCTGTTCTGCATGACTTATGGGGACGGCCTCGCTGATCTGGATGTCGGCAAAGTGGTTGAATTCCACCGCCGCCACGGACGGGTCGGCACGGTCACGGGCGTCCGCCCTGCCGGCCGGTTCGGGGTGATGACGATCGCGGATGCGGACGATGGATCCACCATTTCGGCGTTTGCGGAAAAGCCACAGGCGGGCGAGGGTCTGATCAATGGCGGGTTCTTCGTGTTCGACCGCAGGGTGTTCGATTACATGGACGACGATCCTGGGTTGGTGTTCGAACAGGCGCCGCTGCAACGGCTCGCCGCGGACGGGCAACTGATGATGTTCGAGCATGGCGGTTTTTGGCAGCCGATGGATACTTTCCGCGAATGGAAGATGCTCAACGATATGTGGGACACGCATGACGCTCCGTGGGAGCGGCCAGGAATGCGGGTGTGAACGGGCTTGAAAGCTACCGCGAAAAGACGGTCTTCATCACCGGGCACACGGGTTTCAAGGGTTCATGGCTGTGCCTGTGGCTCGAACAGCTCGGTGCCCGCGTGGTCGGCTATTCGCTTCCGCCGCCGACGAGCCCCAGCCTGTTTCAACAGGCGAACATCGCTCGCGGGATCGAACACCACGTCGGCGATGTCCGCGATGCCGACGCGCTGACGACTGCCTTGGTCACGGCGCAACCGGACTACGTGTTCCACCTCGCGGCCCAGCCTCTGGTGCTCGACAGCTATGCCGCGCCTGCCGAAACGTTCGCCATCAATGTCACGGGGTCGATCAACCTGATGGAGGGGCTGAGGCGCCTTTCGCGTCCGGCCGCGGTCGTGATGGTCACGACCGACAAAGTCTATCTCAATCGCGAGTGGAACTACGCCTACCGCGAGGACGATCCGCTCGGCGGGCATGACCCCTACAGCGCCAGCAAGGCGGCGATGGAAGTAGCCGTGGCTTCGTGGCGCGCGAGCTTCTTTTCAGCGGCCAACAGCGCGGTGCGAATGGCCAGTGCCCGGGCCGGCAATGTCATCGGCGGCGGCGACTGGTCGGCCAACCGCATCGTCCCGGATCTGGTGCGGGCGCTTCAGAGCAACGTGCGCCCGGTGTTGCGCAATCCCGGCTCGCTCCGCCCGTGGCAGCACGTGCTGGAACCGCTCGCGGGATACCTGTTGCTGGGCGCTCGACTGGCGGGCGAAGGCGGCCGCGCCTTTACCGGCGCATGGAATTTTGGGCCGCTGCCTACCGATGTTCGGTCGGTCGGCGGTCTGGCCGAGGCATTCCTGATGCATTCAGGGCGTCCAGGCTGGGATGATGCCAGCGGCGGTGCGGCTCTTCATGAAGCGACCCTGCTGCGGTTGGCGATCGACAAGTCCGCCGCCTTGCTCGGGTGGCGGCCCGCGTGGGATTTCGACCAGACCGTCGCGCACACCGCTGGCTGGTATGCGGCGGTGGGTGCAGGGCAGACGGCACGCGAAGCCTGTTTGGCCGATCTGGCTGATTACGGCGCTGTCGCTGGCATCGGCTAGCTAGCCGTCTTGGCAGCGATACGGTGTCTCAGCGCCCGCGCTACCCCGGCCGAACGGGATGGGGGCCTGCGCAATATCTCATCGGCGACCTGAGCCGCCTCCGCGACGTTGGCAAGCGGGCGGTGGTCACCTTGAAAGACCCGGGCCGTTTGCCACAGGCTCTTCAACTGGCGGCGGACTTCCAGGCGCTTGAGCGAGCGGCCGATCTGCGGGGAGCGGGCCAGGGCAGTATCGTAATCCAGTGTGTGGTGAACGGCGAACTGGCGGCCCCACGCTAGCGTCTCCTTGCGCCCGTGCGGTGTCCAGGCGAGCATGACTTCGAGCATTTCCTGCTTGCTGATCGCCGGATGACCTCCGTGAAGATAAGCCGCCTGGGTGTAGCTCTCGTAGATCATCGCCGGCATTGAAAATGTCAGTGTGCCGGCTGGTGGCAGCGGGAAGTCTTCGTGGAACGGGATCAGCTCTTCACCGAGGAATTCCGACTTCTTGATCGCGAACAGTTGCGCGCCGATGCTGTGGGCCGATCGCCCGGCAAGGGCGAAGGGCCGGTTCGTGAACAAGAAATTGTCGACCGAGCTGCAGATGGCATAACCCGAAAATACATCGGGGATCTGCGACTGGAAGAACGTGCCCTTGATGGCCCTGACGCGATTGACGACGTCCGCGTGGACAATGCCGCCGGTATAAGTCTGAGGCATTTTGAAATCGTGCCAGCGATGGTGCAACATTCGCGCGATGGCATCCCGCCCGGAGATCACGGTGGATCTCTGGCCAAGCGGAACGGTCAGCTGCACCGGATCGTCGGGAGCCGCGCCTGGCCAGTTATAGTAGCATGGATCGGTGGCCGCCGCCTCGAGACCGGTCGCCTCGAGCTCGGCGACTGCCTCCTCGAGGCGCCGTGGCAGCAAACCGTCGTCGTCCCCGATCAAGACGATCCATCCTTCGGTGACGTGCGAAAGGGCGAAGTCGTAATTGTGCGCCATGCTCAAGCGGCGGCCGGTATTGAGGTAGCGGATGCGTGGATCGCCCGCCGCTTCGATCACCTGGCGCGTTGCCGGGCCGCTGGCATTGTCGCTGACCCAGATACGAAGGCGGTCGCTGTCCTGCGCGATCACCGTCGCCAAGGCATGGCGGAGGGTATCCGGGCGCTCACGCGTGGGTATCACGACATTGATGGGCTGGGTCATTGCGGCTCGGCGGCTGGATCGAGGAGGGCGCACTATCGCCTCGGTTCGCTCGCCGCTATAGAGGCGCGCGCCGCCGAATGAACCTCAAACTTAACATCTTGACCAATTTGACCGCCCGCGTGTGGTCGGCGCTGATGAGCTTCGCTTTCGTGCCGCTCTACATCCATTTCCTGGGGATCGAAGGCTATGGGCTGATCGGCCTCTTTGCGGCTTTGATGGGTATCTGCGCGTTCCTCGATCTTGGACTTTCCGTCACGGTCAACCGCGAGATGGCTCGTCGCGGACGAGGCCACGACGTGTTGCCCGAGGCGCGAGATTTATTGCGAACACTCGAGGCGGTTTACTGGGCGGTAGCCGCTCTGATTGGATTGGGGATGGCGGCGTGGGCGCCATTTCTTGCCGAGCATTGGCTGAACCTGAAGGCGTTGCGCGTGGCGGATGCCGAGGGGGCAATTCGGCTCATGGGCCTGGCTGCATTCATGCGCTGGCCGGTAGCCCTGTACATCGGTGCATTATGTGGGGTCCACCGCCAAGTGGTCGCCAACGTAGTCACAGTTGTTGCATCAACGTTGGCCTCGGGCGGCGCCGTGCTCATCCTTTGGTTAGCGGCGCCGCGGATCGAATTTTTCTTTCTGTGGCAAGCCGCCGCCCTTAGAGTCTGACTCATAATTAATCACATTGATTCCAGAGGCGTGCGATTCTGCGTGTGAAGAGCTGGATTGACGCGAGATAGAGCCATGCGGTGGCGCTTTCGATAGTTCGCTCGAAGTCCTTGG